>NZ_JBFAZH010000040.1:0-16737 GCF_040681735.1 Actinoplanes sp. NPDC051633
CGGCGGCCTCCAGGTCGGCGGCCATCTGGTTGAACGCCTTGGCCAGCTCGCCCACCTCGTCGCGGGAGGTGGCCCGGACCCGGCGGGAGTAGTCGCCCTGCGCCATCGTGCGGGCCGCCGCGGTCATCTCCCGCAGCGGCGAGGTCAGCCCGTGCGCCAGCAGCTGCAGGGTGCCGAGCGCGACCACCACCGCCGTGACGGTCGTCCACAGCGGCAGCCAGCCGAGCCAGAGGGTGAACCACGTCATCCCGGCGAGCAGCGCGCCGAGCAGGATCAGGCCGATCTTGATCTTGATGGACCGGACCGGATCCAAGGGGCGCGGAAGCCGTCCGCCGTGCACGCCGAGCTTGGTCATCTGGGTGCCTCCAGCGCGTACCCGACGCCGTGCACCGTGCGGATCAGGTCCGCACCCAGCTTGCGGCGCAGGCCCTTGACGTGGCTGTCGACCGTACGAGTGCCGGTGGTGTCGGCCCACCCCCACACCTCGGCGAGCAGCCGTTCGCGCGGCAGCACCGCCCGGGGTCGCTCGGCCAGATACAGCAACAGGTCGAACTCGGTCGGGGTGAGCTGGGCCTCGGCGCCGGCCCGGTGCACCCGCCGCTCGGCGCGGTTGATCTCCAGATCGCCGACCCGCAGCGTGCTGACCGGCTGCGTCTCGGTGCGCACCGCCCGCCGCACCAGCGCGTGCACCCGGGCCGCCAGCTCCCGCATGGAGAACGGCTTGGTCAGGTAGTCGTCGGCACCGACGGCGAGCCCGACCAGCATGTCGTTCTCGTCGTCGCGCGCGGTCAGCATCAGGATCGGCACCGGGCGGGAGGCCTGCAGCCGGCGGCAGACCTCCAGGCCGTCGAAGCCGGGCAGCATCACGTCGAGCACGACCGCGTCCGGCACGGTGCGCTCGGCCGCCGCCACCGCACCCGGACCGTCGACGGCGAGGTCGACCGCGAAGCCCTCGGCGCGCAGCCGCGCGGCCACCGACTCGGCGATGACGGGCTCGTCCTCGACCACCAGCACACGTCGTTGCGTCACGAATACCTCCCTACGAGCGGCATCATGCTGCTCCTCGGCAAGGCGGCGGGCCCCCGTGGCGCACCGATCTGGCCTGTTTCCGGGAGCTTAGGGACCGACCGTGCGGTTCCGGGGGACACATTGTGATGGAAGTGTGCAGGGCCGGGCCGCTGCCGGCCCGCCTGTGGATAACTGTGTGGATAACGCTGTGTACCTGTGGACAAGGCTGTGGAAGTCAGCGCGTCCAGTCGTGTTTCGCGGCCCTGATCAGGCGATCCTTGAGCTCGCGGGTGTGCCGGCGGCTGACCGGGAGCTCGGTGCCGTCAACCGCGACCACGTACCCCGACGGGGTGAGCCGCAGCTCGGCGACCAGCCGCAGCTGCACCAGGTACGACCGGTGGATGCGGACGAACCCGGCATCCGCCCAGCGGTCGGCGAGCGTCGCCAGCGACACCCGGACCAGGTGCGAAGCGTCCGCGGTGTGCAGCCGGGCGTAGTCGCCCTGCGCCTCCACCCAGCGCACCGACGAGCGGGGCAGCATCCGGGTGGTGCCGGCCAGCTCGACCGGGATGGCCGGCTCGTCCTCCCGCTGATAGGCGGGCGCCGGCGCCGACCGCAGCCCGGCGACCCGGCGCAGCGACTCGCCGAGCCGTTCGGCCCGGACCGGCTTGCGCACGTAGTCGGTCACGCCCAGATCGAAGGCGTCCACCGCGCCGTCGTCGTAGGCGGTGACGAAGACGATCGCGGGCGGGCGGGCGAAGCGGCGCAGGATGCGGGCCAGCTCCATGCCGTCCAGGCCGGGCATGCGGATGTCCAGGAACACCGCGTCGACCTCGGTGTCGCGCAGCACCCGCAGCGCCTCGGTGGCGTCGCCGGCCCGGTGCACGTGTGCGACCCGGTCGTCGGCGTTCAGCAGGTACGCCAACTCGTCCAGCGCGGGCGGCTCGTCATCCACGGCGAGCACGACGAGGCCGGCCGTCACGCGCGTACCCCGGGACGGAATTTCGGCACCCGCATGCTCACCTTCGTCCCCTCGCCCGGCGCGGTCTCCACCACCAGCCCGAAGCGGTCGCCGAACACGTTTCGCAGCCGCTCGTCGACGTTCGACAACCCGACGTGCTGGCCGTCGTCGGTCTCCGGCCGGCCTGGCGCGAACACCTCCGGGTCCATGCCGACGCCGTCGTCCTCGACGGTGATGTGGCACTCGGCGCCGGCATCACGCGCCTCGATGCTCACCATACCGACGCCCGGCTTGGTGGACAGACCGTGCCGGACGGCGTTCTCCACCAGCGGCTGCAGGCACAGGAACGGCAGGGTCACGGGCAGCACCTCGGGCGCGATCTGCAGCCGCACCTGCAGCCGGTCGCCGAACCGGGCCCGCTCGATGGTCAGGTAACGGTCGATCGAGCGCAGTTCCTCGGCCAGCGTGGTGAAATCGCCGTGCGCCCGGAACGAGTAGCGGGTGAACTCGGCGAACTCCAGGATCAGCTCACGCGCGCGTTCCGGGTCGGTGCGGACGAACGAGGCGATCGCGGTCAGCGCGTTGTAGATGAAGTGCGGACTGATCTGCGCGCGCAGGGCGCGGACCTCGGCGCGGGCCAGCCGCTCGCGCGACGAGTCGAGCTCGGCCAGCGCGAGCTGCGAGCCGGCCCAGCGCGCGGCCTCCTGGGTGGCCTGCACCAGCCCCGGCGCCGGCTGGTCGTCGGCCACCGAGACCAGCGCCGCGGCGACCGGTCCGTCGGATCCGGCCAGCGGTGCGACCACGGCGCCGCGGACCACGCAGTCCATCCGGTCGCAGGGCAGGTCGGACCCGTTGAGCACGACAGTCCGCCGGGTGTGCATCGCCCGCTGCGCCGCGGCGGTGAACTGGTCGCTGTGGTGGCTGCCGCGCCCGTCGTACGCGAGGCACCGCTCGGTGTCCGCGAGCGCGAGCCCGACCGCGCCGACCAGCGTGCGCAGGTGCCGGACCGCCTTGCCGGCCGAGCTGGGGGTGAGCCCGGCACGCAGCGGCTCGGCCGCGAGCGCGGCGGTGTGCAGGACGTCGTAGGTGGCCCGCTGCATCGCGGTCGCCACCCCGCGCCGGGCGCGCAGCCGCACCACCGCGACCACCGCGCCGGCGAGGGCGGCGACCAGTGCCAGCACAGCCAGCACGGTCGGTAGATCTGCCCTCACCGGCGCATCCTGCCACGCTCGGGGCTAACCCTGGGCGGTCGGCACGATGATCATCTCGGCGACGTTCATCCGGGCCGGCGCCGCGGCCGACCAGGCCACCCCGGCGGCGATGTCCTCGCTGCGCAGCGTCTCGATGGAGTGGCGCCACTCGTCGAGGAACTTCCGCTGGCCGGGGTCGGTCATGCCGTCGCCCAACTCGGTGGGCACCAGGCCGGGCTCGATGTTGCGCACCCGGACGCCGCGCGGGCCGAGTTCCACGCGCAGGTTACAGGCGCACGGCACCTTCTACGGTGGGGGCGTGGCGGACAACGGACTGGGTGAGTTCCTCCGGGCGCGCCGGGAGCTGACCCGGCCCGAACAGGTCGGTCTGCCCTCGGGCGCGGCCCGCCGCCGGGTGCCCGGCCTGCGCCGCGAAGAAGTGGCGATGCTCGCCGGAGTGAGCGCCGACTACTACGTCCGGCTCGAGCAGGGCCGCGACAAGCACCCGTCCGACCAGGTGCTCGAGGCACTGTCCCGGGTGATCGACTTCGGTCCGGACGGGCTCGAGCACGCGCGGCGCCTGGCCGGTCCCGCTCCGGTCGCTCGCCGCCGTACCGCGCGTACCCAGCGGGTCGAGCCCGGTCTGCGCCGCCTGCTGGACGCCCTGACCGGCAGCCCTGCCCTGGTCATGAGCCGTCACCTCGACGTGCTGGCCGTCAACGCGCTCGCCCGGGCGGCCTTTCCGGCCTTCGTCGAGGGTGCCAACGTCGTCCGGCTGACCTTCCTCGACGCGGCCACCCGCGACTGCTACCTCGAGTGGGACAAGGTCGCCCAGGAGACCGTGGCCAGCCTGCGGGCGGCGGCCGGGGCCGATCCGGACGATCCGCGGCTGGCCGAGCTGGTCGGCGAGCTGTCGGTGAAGAGCCCGGAGTTCCGCGCCTGGTGGGCGCGGCACGAGGTCAAGGCCAAAACTAGGGGTACGAAGAAGGTGCTGACCACGGCCGTCGGACCCCTGGACCTCGAATACGAGACCCTGGTCCCGCAGGGCAGCGACGGCCAGCTGCTGGTCGTCTACCACGCCGATCCGAACAGCCCCACCGCCGCCGCGCTCGCCCTCCTGGGCAGCCTGTCAGTAAGCGCCTTTGCGCCTCAGGACGACCCAGATCGTGCGCCACAGGATGGCCAGGTCATAGGTGAGTGACCAGTTGTCCACGTAGTAGAGGTCGAGCCGGACCGCCTCGTCCCAGGACAGATCGGAGCGGCCGCTCACCTGCCACAGACCGGTTATTCCGGGCCGCACCAGCAGCCGCCGCCGCACGTCGCCGAGGTAGTCGCCGTCCTCCGCGGGCAGCGGGCGCGGGCCGACCAGCGACATCTCACCCTTGAGCACGTTGATCAGCTGCGGCAGCTCGTCCATCGAGCTGGCCCGCAGCTTGCCGCCGAACGGGAAGACCCGGGGGTCCTGCTTCATCTTGAACAGCATGCCGTCGGATTCGTTGAGCTCCTCCAACGTGCGTTTGCGCTCCTCGGCGTCCACGTACATGGTCCGGAACTTCCACACCCGGAAGGTGCGGCCCTCGTGGCCGACCCGGGGCTGCCGGAAGAAGACCGGGCCGGGATCGGAGAGCCGGATGCCGAGCGCGATGGCGAGCAGCACCGGGGACAGCACGAGCAGACCCAGGAACGCGGCCACCCGGTCCAGCAGGTTCTTGGCCAGCCAGCTCGGCCCGGAGAGGGTCGGCTCCTCGACGTGCAGCAGCGGCAGGCCCTCGATCGGGCGGATGTGCACCCGTGGGCCGGCGATGTCGGTGAGCTGCGGGGCGACCACCAGGTCGACGCCGGTGCCCTCGAGCTGCCAGGCGAGGCGGCGCAGCTCACCGGGCTCCGCGCTGGCCGAGCCGCAGACCGCGATGGTGTCCGCGCCGACCTCCCGGACCAGCGAGAGCACGTCGCGGCCCGCGTACACCGGAACGGGGGTCTCCAGACCTCGCACCGCCGCCAGGCCGTCGGTGATGTGGATGGCGACCGGGATCAGGCCGGCCGCGGGGCTGCGGGTCACCGCGGTGTAGACCTCGAGGGCCTCCGGCAGGGTGCCGACCAGGACCATCCGGTGTGCGCCGTGACCGGTGCGCCGCCGGGTCAGGTGCAGGATCTGCCGGGCGAAATAGCGGCAGAGCAGGATGAACACCAGCGCGCCGGCGGAGACCAGGGCGACCGTGCCACGGGACAGCTGGGTCTTGGTGGCGAACGCCGCCAGCGACACGCTCGCCACGATCACCACGAACGCGCGGAAGACCCGCTTGAACTCCTCGCTGCCCAGCCCGAGGTAGCGCCGGTCATAGCTGCCGACGCCCCAGAGCACGATCACCCAGGCGGCCGGCAGCAACAGGTACGCGGTGACCCGGAAGATCTCCGGCTGGTTCTGGAAACCGGCCTTTGCCTGCTCCAGCAGCGAGATGGCGATCGAGCTGGCCAGCACCGCGGAGAGGAAGTCGAGGACGACCAGGACCACCGTGTACGGCCGGTGCCATCTCGACAGGCGGCGGTGCGACCTGGTCCAGGCCGAGCGGGGCACACCGTTGCTCGGCGGTGGCTCCTGCCACTCGAAGCTGTCGTACGGCATGTGGCTCCGGCTGTTCCGGGTCGCCGGGCGTTCGAGGTTAGTGGTCACCTCGCCGACGTCCTCCCGCATCACGACCGCCCGACATCGAGGCCGTCCGACTTCCCGTCCGGCCATTACACACCGCCACGGTCGATGCGTTCCGGCAAGGCTCGCCGATCCTCAGCGCACCGTGGGCGAAGCGTGGGACCGGGCCACTATACCGATGGATCGGGACAGAAGAAGCGGACGTTACATCACCATTCCCTCTGAACACTCTGAGTAACTGGATCAACATCCACCGAAACAGTCGACCTCGAGTGTGCGCTATCGAATCAACTTCGACAGCCGGCGATCGGCCAGCGGCTTGCCGCCGGTCTGACAGGTCGGGCAGTACTGCAGGCTCTTGTCGGCGAAGGACACCTCGCGCACGGTGTCGCCGCAGACCGGGCAGGGCAGACCGGTCCGCGCATGCACCCGCATCCCGGCCCGCTTCTCACCCTTGAGCTCGGCCGCCTTCTGACCGACCGAGCGGGTCACCGCGTCGGTCTCCACCTGGCGGGTGGCCTCGTAGAGCGTGGTGATCTGCTCGTCGGTGAGCTTCGAGGTCAGCGCGAACGGCGACATCCTCGCGACGTGCAGGATCTCGTCGGAGTACGCGTTGCCGATGCCGGCCAGCACCTCCTGGTCGGTGAGCACGCCTTTGATCTGGCCCTTGCGGCTCCTGATCCGCTCGGCGAACTCGTCCCGGCTCACCGCCAGCGCATCGGGCCCCAGCCGCGCCACGCCCGGCACCTCGGCCGGATCCTTCACCAGGTACGCCGCCAGCGACTTCTGCGTGCCGGCCTCGGTCAGGTCGAACCCGGAGCCGTCGTCGAGGCGGACCCGCAGCGCGATCGGGCCGCTGCCGGGCTTGAGCGGCGCCGGCGACTTGAAGGCGTCGCGATAGTGCAGCCACCCGGCCCGGGCCAGGTGCACGATCAGGTGGATCTCAGCACCCAGGCCGATGTCCAGGAACTTGCCGTGCCGGCCGGCCGAGGTGACGGTCAGGCCGGCGATGGCGGTGGGTGGCGGGTCGAAGGTCTTCAGCGCGCTGAAGGACGACACCTCGAAGCGCTCGACCACATGGCCGACCGCGCGCTCGCGCAGGTAGGCGGCGAGCGCCTCGACCTCGGGAAGTTCAGGCACGTCCTAACGGTAACCTCCCTGGGCGTGAAGGTCGTCGTTGCGCACAACCGGTATCGGGAGGCGATCCCGTCCGGCGAGAACGTCATCGTCGACACCGAGATCGCCCAGCTGGGCGCCGCCGGGGTCGAGGTGCTGCCGTTCCTGCGCAGCTCCGACTCGATCGCCGCGATGCCGGCCGCGCAGAAGGCGCTGTTGCCGATCTCGCCGATCTACGGCGGCCCGGCGCAACGCGACCTGGCCGCGCTGCTGACCGCGCACCAGCCGGATGTCGTGCACCTGCACAACCCGTACCCGCTGATCTCGCCCTGGATCGTCAAGACCGCGCACAAGCACGGTGTGCCGGTGGTGCAGACCGTGCACAACTATCGGCAGGTGTGCTCGTCGGGGCTGTATTACCGGGACGGCCACGACTGCCGCGACTGCCGCGGCAAGCTCATCGGCTATCCGGCCGTGGTGCACAAGTGCTATCGCGGATCGAGCGCGCAGAGTGCGCTGATGGCGACCACGCTGGCGGTGCATCGGCCCACCTGGCGGTCGGTCGACCGGTTCATCGCGCTGACCGACCGGATCGCGGAGCATCTGCGCGACTACGGCATTCCGGACGACCGGATCGTGATCAAGCCCAACGGCCTGCCGGATCCGGGCGAGCCGGCGCCTCTGGGTGACGGCTTCCTCTACGCCGCGCGACTGTCCCCGGAGAAAGGGCTGGGCCTGCTCGTCGATGCGTGGCGGCGGCACCCGGACGGTTCGCTCGGCACGCTGCGGATCGCCGGGGACGGCGAGCTGCGCGGGCTGGCCGAGGAGGCGGCCGCCGCACGGGACGACATCGAGTACCTCGGGGCGCTGTCCCGCGCGGAGATGATGGTGGCCCGGCGTGACTGCTCCGTGGCGGTCGTGGTGCCGACCTGGCAGGACGTGCTGCCGACTGTGGTGCTGGAGGCGATGGCGGCCGGGCGGCCGGTGCTGGGAACCGCGGTCGGCGGGATCCCCTACATGCTGGGCGGGGTGGCCGGCTGGGCCGTCGCCCCCGAGCCGGCCGCGCTCGCCGAGGCGCTGCCGATCGCGAGGGCCGAGGCGAAGGCGGTGTCCGAAGCAGCCCGGAAGCGGTATGTCGATGCCTTTGCGCCCGATCTGCTCACCCGCCGGCTCGTCGACATCTACACCGATCTTTCAGCAACATCACACCGGGGACCCAGGTAGATTCTGATCGAATTGGGGAAAGCTGGGGCGGTGACGGAGACCCCCACCCCACCCAGGACTTCGCGGCGGAACGTTCTTTTCGGAGTCGGCGGCGCGGCGCTGTTCACAGTGGCCGGTGGTGGCGCCGGCTACGCGCTTGCCGACACCGATGACAAATCGGACGCAACGCCCGCCGCGCCCGCCGCCGACGCCGGTCAGCCCAAGTTCCGATCCCGCCCCGATCTGCGCACCCTGCCCGACGTGACGATCACCGTGCCGGCCAACGGCACCGCGCCCGGCCACATCTTCCTGACGCCCGCCTCCGGAACCGGCCTGTGGGGCCCGCTGATCGTGGACGACAAGGGCTCGCCGATCTGGTTCCGCAAGGTGCCCGACCCGGCTACCGTGGCGATCGACTTCAAGGTGCAGCAGTACCGGAACAAGCCCGTGCTGACCTGGTGGGAGGGCACCATCGGCGGCACCGGCGGGCAGGGCGTCGGCCAGGGCGAGTTCGTGATCGCGGACACCAGCTACCGCGAGATCACCCGGGTGCGCGCGTTCGGCACCGAGCAGGCCGACCAGCACGACTTCGTGATCACGCCGCGGAACACGGCGCTGTTCTGGGTGTACGACCCGGTGCCGTTCGACCTCACGGCCCAGGGCGGCCCGGTCGACGGTGTGCTGCACGACGGCGTGATCCAGGAGATCGACATCGCCACCGGCAAGCGGGTCTTCGAGTGGCGGGCGCGCGACCACATCAAGATCGACGAGTCGTATGCGCCGCTGCCCCAAGGCGACTCGGCGCACCTGCCGTGGGACTACTTCCACCCGAACTCGGTCGGGCTGGACGCCGACGGGCACCTGATCATCTCGGCCCGGCACACCTGGGGCTGCTACAAGATCAATAAGAAGACCGGCGACGTGATGTGGCGCCTCGGCGGGAAGAAGTCCGACTTCACCATCGGGCCGAACGCGAACTTCAGCTGGCAGCACGACTTCCGGCGCCGGCGCGACGGCTCGTACGGGATGTTCGACAACGGCGCCGGCGTGACCAAGGAGCGGGAGTACTCCCGCGGCCTGGTGCTCAAGCTCGACGAGCAGGCGAAGACGGCGACCTTCGTGAAGGAGTTCGTGCACCCCGACAAGCTGTCCGCGCCGACGCAGGGCAGCTTCCGCGAGCTGGCCGACGGCGGCAGCTTCATCGGCTGGGGGCAGATGCCGCACTTCACCGAGTTCGCCCCGGACGGGACGGTCCGGCTCAACGGGCACCTGCCCAAGGACAACCAGTCGTACCGGGCGTACAAGGCGGAGTGGGCCGGGGAGCCGCTCGATCAGCCGGCGCTGGGGCTGGCGGTCGAGGGCGGCAACGTGACGGTGAGCGTGAGCTGGAACGGCAGCACGAAGGTGGCGAAGTGGCGGGCCCGCGCCGGTGGGCAGCCGCGGGCGCTGACCGCGGCCTCGGTGGAGGCGGCGCGCACCGGATTCGAGACAAGGCTGCAGGTCACGGGTACGCCGGAATACGTCGTGGCCGACGCTTTGGACGCCACCGGCAAGGTCCTCGGCACCAGCTCGGCGATCCCGGTCCGCGTCTGACCCTCGACAGTGGTAGCCCACGAGGCAATCCGCGCGACGGATTTCCCGCTGGGCTACCACCTTTCGCTTGCGGCCGCGGCGCGCACCCCGCAGTGGTAGCTCAGCCACCTGTTTCGGGCTCGGACAGGTGGGTGGGCTACCACTTCGGTCAGCGGCGGAGAGCCTCTCGGCCGCTGAAGGCGATGCTGGCCGCGAGGAACGCGCCGTTGACCAGCGTGAAGAGACCGACCAGCCAGATCGTCCACTGTGGCGCGACGGTGAGCACGACCCCGGCGAGGAAGATCACGGCGCCGTAGTCGCGGACCAGCTTGACGATGCGCACGGGGATCGAGGTGCTGGTCACCATGCTGGCGGCGTTGGGGCCGGACTGCATCACCGAGGTGACCAGGTTGACCATCCAGGTGCCGGCGAAGGCCGCCAGCAGCCAGGCCGGCGTCTCCGGCACCTGAGCCGCCGCGGTCGCCGACAGGGCCGCCACCAGCGCGATCTGGCCGGCCACGTCGCACAGCACGTCGATCCGGGCGCCGGCCGGGCTGGTCTGCCCGGTGACCCGCGCCAGCTGGCCGTCGGCGCAGTCCAGCCCGTACGCCAAGTGCCAGCCGACCAGCGCGAGCAGACCCACCGGCCAGGCCCAGACGCGGCCGTCGGCCACCGGCTGGGCCAGCGCGACCACCGCGACCGAGACCAGGCAGCTCACCCCGAGGTTGACCACGGTGAGCACGGTCGGGGCGAGCTTGTGCTTGTGGGCGAAGACCGCCACCCGCGCGCCGATCCGCTGACCGAGGAACTCGCTGAACAACCCGCCACCGCGGTTGCTCGCGTAGTAGTCGGCCGCGGTCGGAGCCGCGGGCTCAGCGTGCGGCGACGGCGTCGTCATACTCGGCCAGCCTCCGGGCGATCTCGTCGGGCTTCATCTCGAGGTGCTCGAGGATCGTGTACCGGTCCGGCCGGGTCCGCGGGGCGAACTCGACGATCCGCACGAACTGCTCGGCGTCCAGACCGACGTCCGCCGGGGTGCGCGGCAGCTGATGCCGGGCCAAGCAGTCGGACATCTGGGCGAACCGCCGATCGTCGCCGCGCAGGAACGTGCAGAAGAGCGCGCCGAGGCCGGCCAGCTCGCCGTGCGACGCCGTGTTCGGGTAGAGCGAGTCGGTGGCGTGCATGATCTCGTGGCAGCCGCCGCTGGTCGGCCGGCTGCTGCCGCACACCGCCATCGCCAGGCCGCTGGAGATCAGCGCCTCGGCGAGCACGGTGACGAACCCGTCGTCGGTCATGTCGCCCGGGTGGTTGAGCACCGCCTCGGCGCCCATCCGGGCCAACGAGGCGGCCAGCCCGTCCACCGGCTCGTTGCGGACCTGGCGGGCCAGCTCCCAGTCGGCCAGCGCGCTGATGTTGCTGATCACGTCGCCGATGCCGCCGCGGTTGGTGCGCTCCGGCCCGTTCTCCACGAAGTCCAGATCGATCAGCACGGCGATCGGGATCTGCACCCCGTACGAGCCCTTGATGCCGTCGTTGACCAGGCTGGCCACCGGGGAGGCGATGCCGTCGTTGCCGAGGCTGGTGGCGACCGACACCATCGGGATGGCCCAGCGGGTGGCCGCGTACTTGGCGGTGTCCACCGTGGTGCCGCCGCCGATCCCGACCACCGCGTCGTAGTGCCCCGAGCGCAGCTTGGCGGCCAGTTCCATGGCCGCGTCCAGGGTGCCGCCGGCCGCGGTGAAGACCTCGGCCGAGCCCAGCGACGGCCGGATCAGATCGGCGATGAGCTGGCCCTGCCCCGGCCCGACCACCACGGCCACGTCGCCGCCGGCCGAGATCCGCCCGTCCGCGAGGATCCGGCCCAGGTCGGCGACCGCGCCACGGCGGACGTCGATGTGCAGCGGGGCCTGGACGGTGCGGGCTAGTAGCGGCATGCGATCTCCCGCGCCTTGGCGAGGTCGTCGTGGTTGTCCACTTCGACCCACGGCACGTCGCCGATCCCGGCACCGCGCACCTCGCCACCGCGGTTCACGTACTCCTGGTAGCCGTCCTCGTAGTAGAGGTTCGGGTCGCGCTCCCACGTGGTCCGCAACGCGTCGGCCAGATCCTCGGCGACCGACGGCTCGATGAGCGTGGCGCCGATGTACTCGCCGTAGGCCTCCTGCGGATCCATCAGTTTGGTGATCCTCACGAGTCGGCCATCTGCCGAGAAGGTGGTCTTCATCTCCTCGTCACCCAGCTTCTTGAGGCTGTCGATGGCGAGCAGGATGCCGGGCCCGCGGTTGGCGAGGAGGGTCTCCTCGACGCTGACCGGGTGCACGGTGTCCCCGTTCACCAGCAGTGCGCCCTGGGCGAAGTGGTCCCGGGCGAGCCAGAGGGAGTACGCGTTGTTCCACTCCTCGGCCTTGTCGTTGTGCACGAGGGTGAGGTTCACGCCGTACTCCCGCTCGAACGCGGTCTTGCGCTCCTCGACCGCGCTCGCGCGGTAGCCGACGACGATTGTGACGTCCGTCAACCCGGCCGCGGCCAGGTTGCGCAGGGAAATGTCCATGATCGTGGTCTCGCCGTCAACCGGCACGAGTGCCTTGGGCAACGTGTCGGTGTAGGGCCGTAGCCTGCGGCCGGCGCCGGCCGCGAGGACTAGTCCGATCATGTGAGGTGTCCCTTTCCCTGGGCAGAGGGGTGCCTAGCGAGGATAACGGCGGCTCCTATGCTTGTCCGCATGACCGCTGAGCAGCTCATCTCCTTTGCCCGTGGCGCCCCCTCCCTGGACATCGTCGATGTCAAGGGCCTCAAGGCCGCGGCTGCCCGTGCCTTCGACGCCGACCCGGCCGGGATGACGGCGTACGGCACCTCCGTCGGTTACCTCCCGCTGCGCAAGTGGATCGCGGACAAGCACGGCGTCTCGCCCGATCAGGTCATCGTCACCAACGGCTCGCTGCAGGCGGACGCGTTCCTCTTCAATCACCTGGTCTCGCCCGGCGACGACGTCGTGGTGGAGCGGCCGACCTATGACCGCACCCTGCTCGGCCTGCAGACCCTCGGCGCCAAGGTGCACCAGGTCACCATCCAGCCCGACGGCATGGACGTCGAGGAGCTGCGCGGCCTGCTGGAGGCGGGCCTGCGCCCCAAGCTGGCGCACGTGATCCCGAACTACCAGAACCCGGCCGGCGTCACCCTCGCCCTGGACAAGCGGCGCGAGCTGCTCGCCCTCGCCCAGCAGTACGGCTTCATCATCTTCGAGGACGACCCGTACGTGGACATCCGCTTCCGCGGCGAGGCGCTGCCGTCGATGCTGTCGATGGACACCGAGAGCGTGGTCGTGCACGCCTCCAGCTTCACCAAGACGGTGTGCCCCGGCGTCCGGGTCGGCTACCTGGTCGGGCCGGCCGCCCTGATCGACGCGATCGCGAAGAAGGCGACGAACCTCTACATCTCGCCCGGCATGGTGTCCGAGGCGATCGTGCACCAGTTCTGCGTCTCCGGTGACATCGACAGGTCCGTCGCCACAGTCAGCAAGGCGCTGGGCGAGCGGTCCAAGGCGCTGGCCGCGGCGATCCGCGCGCAGATCCCCGGCGCCACCTTCACCGAGCCGGACGGCGGGTACTTCCTCTGGGTCGACCTGCCCGAGTCGGTGGACGTCGAGCAGCTCTTCCCGGTGGCCATGAAGAAGGGCGTCGCGATCGTCAAGGGCAGCGACTTCCTGCTCGACGGCGGCCGCCACTCGGTGCGGCTCGCCTTCTCCGCGGTCACCGTGGACCAGATCGAGGAAGGTGTGCGGCGGCTCGCGGCGGCCATCGAGGACGTCACCGCCGCCTAGATACGCAACTGTCGGGTTTCCGACTCATCGTCGATTTCCGTTGCACGGCCCTAGGGGCCGACAATGCATCGGACTTCACCCCCGCCCCCGGCGACGGGCGGACCGCTCGCAATGTCACCCCCTCCAAATGCGGCCGGTCCGCCCGACGTCACGTAGCTTTGGGCGGTCTTGCCTGGGCGTTCACGTGGGGAGGGTGTCATGAGCGAGAGCAGCATCAACCGGTCGCTGTCGCGAGCGTGGACGGCGCCCGTCCGGGCCATGAACCGCTTCCTCGGCACCGCCGACGACGGCGATCGGCCCCAGCGTTCCCGCGACTACGGCAGCGCGGTGGTCGACTGCGGTCTCTACATCGACGGCAAGCGTGTGCCCGGCGAGCTCACCCCCGACGAGGCGTTGCGCGAGGCGTGCGCCCAGGAGAACGCGTTCGTCTGGCTCGGCCTGCACGAGCCCGGCCAGGACGAGATGTCCGACATCGCGCGCACGTACGGCCTGCACGAGCTGGCCGTCGAGGACGCGGTCAAGGCCGATCAGCGGCCCAAGCTGGAGCAGTTCGGCGCGGTGCAGTTCCTCGTGCTGCGCACCGCGAGGTACGTGCCGCACAGCGAGCTGACCGAGACGTCGCAGGTGGTCGAGACCGGCCAGATGATGATCTTCATCGGTGAGCGGTTCGTGATCACCGTCCGGCATGGCGACGCATCGGAGCTGTCCCCGGTGCGGGCCAACCTCGAGACCGAGCGGGCCGCGCTGCTCGAGCAGGGGCCGTGGGCGGTGGCGTACGCCGTGACCGACCGCGTGGTCGACATCTACGTCGAGGTCGCCGACCAGGTCGAGGCCGACCTCGACATCATCGAGGAGAGCGTGTTCTCCCGCGAGAGCGGCGCCAAGATCCAGCAGATCTACCAGATGAAGCGGGAGCTGGTGGAGTTCCGCCGGGCCGTGGTGCCGCTGCAACGCCCGCTGGCGACCATCACCGGGACGCAGAACCGCCTGGTGCCCAAGGAGATCCGGCGTTACTTCCGCGACGTGCAGGACCACCTGACGCGTACGGTCGAGCAGGTCAGCTCGTACGACGATCTGCTGAACTCGATCCTGCAGGCCCGCCTCGCGCAGGTCACGGTCGACCAGAACAACGACATGCGCAAGATCGCCGCCTGGGCCGGCATCTCGGCGGTGTGGACGGCCATCGCCGGCGTCTACGGCATGAACTTCGTGCACATGCCCGAGACCACGTGGCTCTACGGCTATCCGGCGATGCTCACCGTCATGGTGTCGATCTCCGTGTTGCTCTATCGGGCCTTCCGCCGCAACGGCTGGCTGTAACCGCCGGGCCAGGGCCGCCCCCCACACATCGAGCAAGGCTTCTACAGTGACGGTGTGCCGTCGCGTCAGGACCAGCTCCACTCGTACCAGTACTCGCTGCAGCGGGTGGTGTCGGCGCTCGTCACCCACGACCCCGACCCACATCGCTCCCCGCTGCGCCGGGCCGGCATGACCGCGCTGATCAGCCTGGTGATCGCCGCGCTCGCGGTCGGCGCCGCCGCCGTTTACGGCCTGCTCACCGGGCAGAGCAACGTCCAGCTCAAGGACGAGTCGGTGGTGTTCCTGGAGAAGGGCTCCGGCGCCCGGTACGTCTACCTGAAGTCCGACGGCAAGCTGCACCCGGTCCTCAACTACACCTCCGGCCTGCTGATCGCGAACGCGCAGGCGCCAAAGATGGTGAGCACCTCACGGGCGCGGCTGGCCACCCTGCCGCTCGGCGACCCGCTGGGCATCCCGGACGCACCCGACTCGCTGCCGGTCAAAAAGGATCTCCTCACCGGAGACTGGACGGTCTGTTCAGCGCCGCCGACCAGCGCGACCAGCTCCGCCAAGGCGCTCAGCACGCTGGTCATCGGCGCGCCGGTCAGCGGGGGCACCGTGGCGGCCGGCGCCGGCGGGAGCAAGGGCGTGCTGGTCCGCGACCCGTCCGACCGCACCTTCCTGCTGTACGGCAACCGGCGCTTCCAGATTCCGGGCAGCATCACCACGTCGACCCTGCGGGCCCTCGGCTGGAACGCGCAGACACCGTGGCCGGTGGCCACCGCGTTCATCAACTCCCTGCCGCTCGGCCCGGATCTGCGGGCGCCCCGCATCGACGGCAAGGGTGGCCGGTCCAGCCTGGAGGACATGCAGATCGGTCAGCTGCTCACCGACGGGAAGCAGTGGTCGGTCGCGGTGTCCGACGGCGCCGCGCCGCTGACCGACGTGCAGGCGCGGCTGCTGCAGGTGCAGGCCGGCGCCCTTCCGCCGCGCACCCTCGACACGGCGACGTTCAACACGCTGCCGCCCTCCCCGGTCCGGTTCACGACCGGCGACGGCTTCCCGGCCACCGTGCCGGAGCTGCTCGAGCCGCAGGAGCGGCTGTGCATGACCCTTCCGGTGAACAAGGACAGCGGCGCGGGCCTGCGGGTGGACGCGACGGCACCGACCGGCGCCGCGATCACCGCTGAAGGGGGAAGCCAGGGCGGGGTGCAGGCCGACTTCGTGCACGTGGCCCGTGGCAAGGGGGCGCTGGTCGTGGCCGCCGCGTCGCCGAACGCCCCGGCCGGCAGCGGCACGGTGAGCATCGTCACGGACACGGCGCGGCGCTACCCCATCGCCAGCCGCGAGCTGCTGGGCCGGCTCGGCTACGGCGCCACCACGCCCCGGCAGGTGTCGGCACAGCTCATCTCGCTGCTGCCCCAGGGCCCGTCACTGGACGCGACAAAAGCCCGCGAGGCGGCCGCCACCCCGTAGGTGGGGCCGCCCCGTGAGCGTGAACTCCGCCGGTGTCAGACGTCCTTGCGGCCGGTGACCACGGTCGGGTCCTCGGCCGAGAGCACGCCGTTGGTGCTGGTCGGCGCGGGCTCGAAGGCCGCGTCGTCAGCGCCCACCGGCTCGGTCGCCGCCGGGCTGGGGTCGTACTCGTCCCACTGCGCGGCCTGACGCTTGCGCACGAACCACGCCGCGCCCACGCCCACCGCGACGCCGACCAGCGCGAGCCCGGCGAGCCGGCTCTTGCGCCCGCCCTGCTTGCGGCCGAGCGTCTTGTTGGCCCGCTTCTCCAGCTTCTTGGCGTTCTTCTTGTTCGCCTTGGCCGACTTACGGCCCGTCTTCGCCGTGTCCTTCCCGGTCTTCCGCACGCTGTCGGTTGCCGCGGCGACCAGCGGCGTGATGGTGCCCACCGCAGACTCCCAGCCAC
>NZ_JBFAZH010000041.1:0-16668 GCF_040681735.1 Actinoplanes sp. NPDC051633
CGCGCCGCACCACGAGTTCGACGCGACACCCGACGAAGCCGTCAAGGCCGGCATGGCGCCCGATCCCGACTGGTTCGCCGCCGAGAAGGCCATCACCTTCGGCGGCTGGGAGACGGTCGACCGCACCGGCCGCCCGGCGTACTCGTTGCAGATCATCGGCGCCACGCACCTCAGCTTCATGGACGTGCCGTTCCTGCCGGTCGGCGAGGACTCCCCCGCCCGAGGGCTGCTAGCGACCACCGCCATCGACCCGGCTCGGATGCGAGAGGTCATGACTACGTTGCTGGTGGCCTTCCTGGCGACCGGCGACATCGCCGGAGCCTCGGCGTCGGAGGTCGTGCGAACGACGACCACACCTCTCCCCCGGGCGACGACCGGGACTGCCGGCGACGTGGCGTAACGCCTACGACATCCCGGCGAATTCCGCCATCCGGGCCATCCCCGCGCCGACGTGCTTGCGGAATCGCCCCACGGCGGCGGCCAAGGCGGGAGAGTCCACCATGTCCGGTGGGATGCGAGCCGGATTGAGGGAGACCCGGTCGGCCCACGCCTTGATGTCCGGGTGCGCCCCGAACGACATCGACGCCCGATTGCCGAGCACCTGCATCCGCGCCCAGTCGGTCGGCGTATCTGAGTACGGCGAGGGCGGGCACAACCGGTTCTTCGCGTCGTCGTTGTCGACCGTGGCCTCCACGTGTCCGGCCAGCGCCGCGCCGAAGCAGGGAAAGCCGGACCGGATCGGCTGCAGCGTGATCGCCTCGGTCCCCCAGATCGGCACCAGGGGCCGGTACTGCAGGCCGGGCGCGGCGCAGTGCACGACGACCGCGTCGTCCGCGATCGCCACCTCACCCTCGCTCAGCACCAGCCGGCCGGACTCCACGTGCTTGAGGTGGCCGAGCCGGACGACGTGGTCGATCGTGCGCAAGCGGTCCAGTTCCCACTGGGCGAGCGTGGGGGTCTTCGCCATCGTGGGGGTCACCGACCGGTCGATGCGCAGCATCACCCCCGCCTCCTCCAGGCGGAGGAACATGTCGTCCGGCGATGCCGCACCGGCCGCCGCCTCGACGGTGTCCGCCGCCATTCCGATGAACACCGCGGGGTCCGGCTGGACCACGGCGCGGTTGAGCATCCACGGGTCGCGGGGCCGCACCCAGCAGATCGCGCCCGGGTCGACCCCGTTGTCGAGCAGCCAGATGCACGCGTCGGTCGCCGTCTTGCCGGCGCCGGCGATCACGTACTGCGATGCCGCGCCGCCGAGCTTGACCAGGTCGTTGACGGCCACGACGCGCG
The DNA here is from genome assembly GCF_040681735.1 of Actinoplanes sp. NPDC051633. NCBI lineage: Bacteria > Bacillati > Actinomycetota > Actinomycetes > Micromonosporales > Micromonosporaceae > Actinoplanes > Actinoplanes sp. NPDC051633. The sequence continues at coordinate 1,291 of NZ_JBFAZH010000041.1, forward strand.
CCCCGTCCGCCACGCCGAACGGGGCCGGCGTCACCGCCGGGATCTGCGGGGCCAGGTAGCGGGCGTCGACGACGCGCGCCCGGCCGCGTACCTCGTAACGCCGCCCGGACAGGCGCGACACGAACTGCCCGTCGCCGAGGTAGTCACAGTTCGGGTAGAACGCGACCTTCCCGGGTCCGACCATCCGTTCGTGCAGCACCCGGGCGTAGTAGGCGCACACCTCCGGCGCGGTGGCCCGCTCGTGCAGGCCGGCCTCCGGCCCGCTCGCCTGGATGCGCCCGCCGCCGAGCAGCGTCGAGGCCACGCCGTAGAAAGCGGATGCCTGATGAAGACGGACAAACGGGTACGCGTCCAGCCAATGGCCGCCGACGCCGTACCGCCGGTCGACCATGACCACGCGGACGTCCGCCCGGTCGAGCAGCGCGTCCGTGAACGCCATGCCCGCGGCGCCCGCGCCGACCACCAGATAATCCGCCTCCACCACCTCTGTCACGCCCTCATGCTGTCGTCCGCCGGCGGACCAGGTCAACAAACCTTTCCTGTCCCGCCTATCGGATGGCAACGACCGTCTGGGTACGGGGCGCCGAGTCGCCGTGCGTCGTGACGAACGTGACCGTCCGCGGCCCGGTGAAGCGGCATTGGCGCACGGCCGCCTCGTAGGTGCAGACCACGGCATCGGCCGGGCTCACCCGGAATCCCTCCGGGCCGAGGTTCACGACGCGCACCACTGCGCTGGTCTTCAGGCAGACCGGCCGTCCGGGCGGGCCGCCCTCGGTGGCGTCGATGGTGAAGGTCGCCTTCGGCGACAGGCACGCCGCCGAAGGTCCGGCCGGCGCGGAGGCCTTGGCGATCACCAGGGTGAGGGTACGAGTCTGGTGAGCGTTGGTGATCGTGAATCGCACGGTGCCCGAGCGCAGCAGACGGCAGTCGCGGACGGCGGCCTCGTAGGCGCACTCGACCTTGTCCCGCGAATCCGCCGAGAACCCTTCCGGCCCGAGGTTGCTCACCCGCAGCACGCCGCCGACGGTCATGCACAGTCGTTTCCACGGCGGTCCGGTGTCGGAGGCGTCGATGCGGTGGACGACCGGGCCGAGACACGCGCGGCCGTTGGACCCGGCGCCGTTCGACCCGGCGCCGTTCGATCCAGCGCCGTTGGATCCGGCGCCTGCGGGCGGTGATGCGGCCGGCACCGGCTGGGCAGAGGTGGGCTTGGGTGCCGCCGGTGCCGGACTCGCGAGGGTCGGCGTGGCGGCGCTCGGCGGCGAGGACTCGACCGGGGAAGCGGCGGACGTACACGCGGCCGCGGCCGTCGTGGCCAGGGCCAGCGCTCCGACCACAGTGAGGCACCGGAGAGAGCGGATCGTCATGACAGGGCTCCTTCGTCGTTTCGGACGTGCTCCCTGTTCGTCCCGGCGATGCGCGGGTTGGTTCGACGCCGGTGCTGTCCGACTCCGGCGGCATCACCGCCGGGGTCACCACGGCGGGCCGCTGAACTTCCTCGAGGATCGCTTCACCGACCTGCTCACGCGCTGGTCAGGGCCGAGATCGGTCCCGGATCGGGTTTCGATCGCGACCGCGGATATCGGCGGATCGGTGGACACATGTCCGTTCACGCCGTCCGGAGGAGACTTCCTAAAGCACCGTGCGCGTCAGGGGTAGCTCCAGGACCTGCTCCCGGTCGAACATCTGCCCGGTGGCCCGGAATCCGTACCTCAGATAGAACTCCAGGGGCGACCCGTCGCCCGGCACCACACTGGTGACCAGCACGTCCGCATCGGGCCTGGTACGCAGGTACGAGACAACCCGGTCCAGGGCCGCGTGGCCGTACCCCCGGCCCTGGAAGCGGGCACCGATCAGGAACCGCCACAGGTAATAGGGCCACGGTATGTCGTCGTCACCCGGCGGTACGCCGTCCGCGAGCATCACGAAGCCGACCGGGACGTCGCCGGCGTAGATCGCTCGGCACCACGGCCGGGCGTGCGGCTTGGCGGCCGCCTCGGCCAGTGAAGGGCTGACGCCGTCCACGAAGTTCTCCTGCCCCGGCCGTACCCGAAGGTCCTCCACGGCCGCCCGGTTGTCCGACGTGATCGATCGCAGCGTCACAGGTTCCGAGCTCCGCGGCATCGCGCATCCCCTCCGGTTCGCCCACCACCGTAAACCCTCTGACGCCCGCTCAATCGGCTCCGGTGCCCTCTGCAACGAGGGCGGCCTGGCGCAGCAGGTACCGGCGTTCCGGGGTGCTGAGTGTCCGCCGGGCGGCGGCCCGGTACTGGTCGGCCGCCTCGGCCGGGCGGCCGGCGGCGCGCAGGAGGTGCGCCCGGACGGCGTGCACCCGGTGGTGGCCGGCCAGCCGGGGATCCGCGGCGACCGTCTCCAGCAGCTCCAGGGCGGCGGTCGGCCCCTGCACCTGGGCCAGCGCGACCGCGCGGTTCAACGTGACGACGGGGTCGTCGGCCAGCCGGTCCAGCACGCCGTACAGCGCAAGGATCTGCGGCCAGTCGGTTTCCTCGTAGGACCCGGCCTCCGCGTGGACCGCGTTGATCGCGGCCTGCAACTGGTACGGCCCGGGCCGGCGCCGGGACAGCGACGCGGTGACCAACGCCGTTCCTTCGGTGATCATCTCGCGGTTCCAGCGGCTGCGGTCCTGCTCGGCGAGCGGAACCAGTTGCCCGTCCGGCCCGGTCCGGCTGTCGCGCCGCGCGTCGGTGAGCAGCATCTGAGCGAGCAGCCCGCCGACCTCCGGCTCCTCCGGCAGCAGGCGGTACGCCAACCGGCCCAGCCGGATCGCCTCGGCGCAGAGGTCGCCGCGGACCAAGGCGTCACCCGCGGTGGCGGTGTGCCCCTCGGTGAAGATCAGGTAGATGACGTGCAGCACCACGTCGAGCCGGCGGGCGCGCTCGGCCGGATCGGGCAGGGCGAACCGCCCGCCGGCTTCGAGGATGCTCTGCTTCGCCCGGCTGATCCGCCGCGTGATCGTCGACTCGGGAAGCAACAGCGCGCGGGCGATCTCCGCGGTGCTGAGGCCCCCGACGGCGCGCAGGGTCAGCGCCACCTGAGCCGGCGGGGTGAGTGCCGGATGGCAGCAGAGGAACAGCAGCACGAGGGAGTCGTCCTGCTCTCCGGGATCCGGAGGCGACGGGTACGACAGCGGCAGCGTACGCAGGGCTTCGGTCTGCTCCCGCCTTCGCCGGGCCTGTTCGCTGCGGAGCAGATCGGTGAGCCGGCGGGTCGCGACCGTGGTCAGCCACGCCGCGGGAGCGTCCGGCATCCGGTCGCCCGACCACGACGTGGCGGCGGCCAGCAACGCCTCCTGCACCGCTTCCTCGGCCAGGTCGAAGTGGCCGTATCGGCGGGTGAGCGCAGCGAGGGTCCGCGGCGCGAGTTCGCGCAGCAGACCCTCGAGGTGCGGTTCCAACTCCATCGCGGCCGACGCCTACTGGTCCGGACCCGCCCCGTCCATCACCGGGCGTAGCTCGACCCGCGTCTGGACGAGGGCGGCGAACCGGGCCGCCACCTCGACCGCACGATCGTGCGAGGCGACGTCGACGATGCCGAACCCGGCCAGCACCTCCTTGGTCTCGGCGTAGGGTCCGTCCGAGGCCACCGGGCGCCCGTCCCGGATCTCCACGGTCACCGTGTGCGAGGGGTCGGCGAGCCCGAAGCCGGAGACCATCTCGCCGGACGCGGCCAGGTCGGCGTAGAACGCGTTCATGGCCCGGAAGTGCTCGGCCACCTCCTCCTCCGACCAGGTGGCCTGCTGGCCGCCCAGCCCGAGGGTGTCCCAGGCCGACTCGTCGCCGAAAGTCATGATCATGTACTTCACGGTGCGACCTCCTCGTGGCGGGTCATCGTCGACTCGTATCCTCCACCCGGCCACTGCCAGGCGCCGGTGTTGCGGTTGCCGCCGGCGTCGAAGGTCCCGGTGAACTTGGCCGGCGAGTCCGTGCCGCCGAACCAGATGGTCAAGGTGTCGCCGGTCAGGTCGTACGTGTATTCCAGGATCTCGCCGGAGGTGCTGAAGAAGTGCGACCGCAGGGTCTGCGACTCCGGGTCCCAGCCGATGTACTCGACCCCGCGGCTGGCCTCGCCGTCGGCGACGAGGTCGATCGTCTGGATCAGGAAGGCGTCGCCCTCCATCCACTCGTACCTGACGGTGCCGGCGGAATTGGTTCCCTCTACCCGCCACGTGCCGACCAGCCGGTCGAGGCTGCGCAGTGCCTCCTGGCGCGCTTGCGCCTGAGATTCGCTCGTGCTCATCGCCGGTTCCCCTTCCGCGTACGGACGGCCGCGACCAGAACGCTCACCGCGAGAAGTGTCAGCGGCACGGCCGGGCTGATCTGCAGGACGACGACGTTGGTCACGCAGGCACCCACCATCAGGGCGGCGAGCCCGGCGGCGGCCGGGCAGGCGAGCCGCGGCACGAGCACACCGACTCCACCCGCCAGCTCGCAGGCACCGACCAGCAGCCGGAGCCACTGCCCGGCGCCGATGTCGTCGAACATCCCCGCCATCAGCGGGTCGGCGGTCAGCTTGAGGACGCCGCCCATGACGAACTGAACCGCCAGCACGACGCGTGCGGCCCACAGGCCGATACGGGTGGCACGGGCCCGGGTCGGCGTGCTCGGCGTGCTCGGCGTGCTCGGCGTGCTCGGCGTGCTCGGCGTGGTTGCCGGTGCCGTGGTGATCGTTGACATGACTCCTCCAAGGGCTCGGATGTTGCCTTCACCCCTGCTGTCGGAGCCGTCCCCGGGAACCGGACGGGCCGCGCCGAGAAATCTTCAATCCTTTCTCAGGAGTGGGTGCGCACCGAGAAGGAGTGCGGCCCGGACGGGACGGCATAGACGACGTACGCGCCTTCGGATCGTTGGAACACGGCGCGGCTCGAGGCCGTGACGAGGCGCTTGTCCGCCGCCGGCACCCAGACCTCGGCCCGCGTGTTGGCGGGGACGGTGACCCACAGCGCGAAGCGGCCGTCCGTCCTGGTCCACGCCGAGCGGGCCCAGCCGGCCGGGGTCTCGTACGAGCCGGAGGCCCTGGTCAGGTCTCCCACCGGCTTCGGCTTGACGACCAGGCGGTCATAGGCGACAGCGCCCGGAGCGGCCTGGATCCCGGCGACGCCGGCGTGGAACCACTCCTCGATCTGGGCGAGGATCATGTGGTTCTTGGAGTCGCCGCGGTTCCAGCGCTCCCCGATGGTGGTCATGCCTCCCGGGTTGGCCGGCGTCGGCTCCATGAAGTAGCCGTAGCTCGGCTGGTCGTTCTGCTGCAGCGCCGCCCACAGCACGTCGTCGCGGTCGCCGTTCATCAGGGCCCGCACGATCGGGCCCATCCCGATGGTGCCGCCGCTGAAGTGCGGGCCGGTGCCGTTCGGGTGGAAGTTGTAGATCAGCTCGACCAGCGCGTCGAGGACCTTGCCGCGGCTATCCGCGGGAACCAGGCCCGCGTCGAGGGCGAGCGCCTGCGCCGCCTGGGTCGGGCCCTCGGGGCCGGCGTAACGGACCTGCTCCTCGTCGAAGAACGCCTGGTTGAACGCGGCCTTGATCTGCTCGGCCAGCGCCGCATACCGAGCGGCGTCGGCGGTGTGGCCGGTCAGCGTGGCGATCTGCGCCATCGACCGGATCGTCAGGTAGTAGCCCCAGGTGCCGGTGATGCGGCCCGAGGTCGTCTCGGCGCCGACCCAGTCGGCCAGGGCGGCGTCGACGAAGAACCCGTCCACCACCTTCTGCCGCTGGATGTAGTCCACGAAACGCACCAGCCGGTCATACGCGGCGCCCATCGTCGCCGTGTCGCCGTAGAGCTGGTGCAGGATGGCCGGCACCAGCACGATCGCGTTGCCCCAGTTGATCTCGTCCCCGAAGCGGCCGCTGTAACCCCAGTCGTAGACCGGAGTCTTCAGGGCGACGTTGCCCGCCATCGGGGTGTCCGCGAGCGACTGTCCCTCCACGAGGTGGCGCATCGTCGTCCGCATGAACGCGTTGAGCTGGAAGTCGCGGTGGATGGCGCCCATCGGCATCGTGTAGTCCGCGGGGTACGAGAGCTTCTCCCGCCCCGGGCAGTCGGTGAACACGCTCATGATGTTCGAGGCGAACGAGTAGCGCGACATGGTGTGGATGCGGTTGATCCGGGCGTTCGACGAGGTGAACGTGCCCGCGATCGGAGTGTCGGCCTGCAGGCGTACGCCGGTGACCAGGTCCGGGCCAGGGGTGTAGCCCTGCGGCAGACCGGTGACCTGAACCCACTGCATGCCGAAGTAGTTGAAGTGCGGGTGCCACGTCTCGCCGCGGCCACCGGCGGCGGTGTAGGTGTTGAACAGGTCGACGCCGCGGGACCCGCCGCCGCCCATCAGCGAGGCCTGGTTGACGGTCCCGTCGGGGTTGAGCGATTCGGCCGGCGCCACCTTCACGGTCGTGCCGGCGGGCACCCGGTCGAGCTTGAGGCGGGGCCACCCCACGATGTTCTGGCCGAAGTCGAACACCCACGTGCCAGGCGCCGGGTTGGTCACCGAGACGGGCCGGAACTCCTCCTGCACGGTGATCGGTTCCGCGGTGCGGGCGACGAGCCTGGTAGCGAGATTGGGTGGGGGCGCGAACCCGGCGGCGATCCAGCCCGTCGGGGTGCCGTCGCGGCGGGTGGCGGCCGGGCCGAGGTCGGCGCCCGGGGTGTTCCAGCCCGGCTGCTCGCGGCGTGCGTCGTAGTCGGAGCCGGAGTACCAGGCGTCGGTGACCAGCGGACCCAGTGCCGTGCGCCAGGACCGGTCGGTCACGATCGTGTCCTTGCCGCCGTCGCGGTATCGGATCTCGAGGCGGCCGATGAGGCGGGGGGTGACGGCGGCACCGGCGGAGGCGTCGCTGGCGGCGATGTTGTTTCCGGAGCCGGTCACCTTGGCCCCCGCGGCGTGGCTCAGGGTGAGGGCGGGCGTGAAGGTGAGGCTATCGGTGCCGATCGCGGTGATGGTCCGCGACTCGAGCCGGTCACCGCCGGACCCCGTGTCGACGTTGACGGTGCCGCCGACGTGATACCCGGCGACGTCGCTCACCTGCACGACGGTGCCGCCGGCCGGGGCGTCCGCGACGAGAGTGCCGTTGCCCTTGAGCTGGCTCTGCCACCACGAGTACGGGGCGGTGCGTCCGACGGCCGGGTTCGTGACGCTGCGCCGGACGTACGCCGGGCCGTTGCCGAGCTCGACGCCGACGGCGTTGGCGCCCGGCCGCAGGGCGGCGGTGAGGTCATAGGTGCGGTACTCACTGGACAGCTGGTAGTTCGAGTTGCCGGGGGCGAGGACCTCGTCGGTGATCTCCCGCCCGTTGAGGGTGGCGTGGTGCAGACCGACGCCGGAGAGGTAGAGCCGGGCGTCGGCCACCCTCCTGTGCTTCGACACCGCGAACTGGCGGGCGAAGATCGGCATCGGCTGGTTCTCGGATCGGTCGGGATGGTCGATCCAGCGGGCCGCGCCCCAGTCGGACGGGTTGAGCAGGCCCATGGTCCAGGTGGACGGGGCGGACCAAGTGGACCGCCGGCGATTGGCGTCCCAGACGCGCACCCGCCAGGCGACGGTGTCCCGGGAGCCCAGGTCGCGGCCGAAGCGCACCCGCTGGGTGTCGCCGGAGACCCGGCCGGTGCTCCAGAGCAGCCGTCCCGAGCGCAGGTCGGCGACGGTGGCCGCGGCCTGCACTTCGTACCCGGTCTGCCGGTCGCCGGCGCAGACACGCTGCCGGCAGTTGCCGGTCTGAATCATCTGCCAGGCCAGAGTGGGCCGGACGTCGTCCAGGCCGAGCGGGGCGTCGTAGCGGCCGTCGACGCTGAGCCGCACGACCCGCACACCGCCGGAGGAGCCGCCGGCCTGCGCGGGAACGGCGGCGCCGACGGTGAGCAGCAGTGCCGTCGTCATGAGGATCACGGGTCTTCTGATCGAGGACATCAGACTTTCCCCCTAGCCCTTCTTGTATTCGGCGTCCATGTCCTTCAGGACCGACTCCGGGGAGGCCTGGTTGCTGAAGACCTCCTGCAGGCCGCTGAGCATGGTCTGCTGCACCTTGGCGTTGGGCCACAGCTGGTCCATGAACGGCACGGTGCGGTTCTCCTGCACGAAGGTGGTCAGCTCCTTGAGTCCTGGGTCGACGGTGGTGCCCGCGTCGGGCAGGGTCGGCAGGCTGCCCTGTTTCTCGTTGAAGAGCTTCATGCCCTCGGGCGACATCACGTACGTGATGAATTTGAGGGCCAAATCCTTGTTCTTGGCCTTGGCGTTCACTCCGTAGCCGGCCCCCGCGGCCGCGGGCATGAGGAAGGTGGCCGGTTCGTCGGTGGCCGGCAGCGCGGTCATCGTGAACTTGCCGCTCGGGTTCTTCTTCTTGAGCAGGCTGATGATCCAGTTGCCCTGGACGATGCCGAGCGTCTTACCACTCGCGGCGAGAGTCTGGCTGGCCTCGTAACTGGTTCCGAGGGGGTTCCGCTGGAAGCAGCCCGCCTTGTTCATCTCCTGATATTTGGCCATCGCCGTCGTCCACGCCGACCCGGCGAAGGTGACCTGGCCGGCGGCCAGCTTCGTGTTGAAGTCTCGATCCTGTCCGAAGACGACGGTCGCGGCCAGACCGTAGAGCACGAGTTGTGTGACCCAGTTGTCCTGAATGCCCAACGCGAAGGCGGGGGTGCCCTTGCCGGCGGCGTCGCGGCAGAACCCGAGCAGCTCGGTCCAGGTGGTCGGCGCCTGCAGCCCGGACTTGGCGAGGGCATCGTCGTTGTAGACGGCGCCGATGCCGTTGAGTCCGAACAGCGCGTTGTAGGTCTTGCCCTCGTACTGGGCGACGGTCTTGAACGCGTCCGGCAGCTTCGCGGCCCACGGCTGGTCGGACAGATCGAGCAGGTAGCCCGGCTTGGACAGCACGTACGTGGCACCCGGGTTGCCGTTGCCCGGCCACACCGTCATCACGTCGGGAGCGGTGCCTGACGACAGTTGGGTACGGATCTGGGCCTGGTACTGATCCGCGCCGCTGGTCGTGAAGTTCACCTTCACGCCCGGGTTGGCGGCCTCGAACGCCTTGATCACGTCCTCGATGGAGCCCTGGTCGACCGAGGCGAGCGTGAGGGTCTTGTCGTCACCGCCGCCGTCCGATCCGGAGTTGGCGTTGGTGCCGCTGCTGCACGCCGCGGTCAGCATGACGGCGGTGAGCGCGACGGTCAGGCTTTTCTTCATGAGCTCTCCCACGGGTGTCATCCTTTGAGTCCTCCGGCGAAGCCGTTGATGATGCTGCGCTGCAGCGCGAGATAGACCGCCAGCACCGGCACGATGCTGATCAGCAGGGCGGCGAAGATGAGGTTCCAGTCCGAGACGAACTGACCGACGAAATCGGCCACGGCCACCGGCACGGTCTGCTGGTCACTGCCGCTCAGATAGAGCAGCGGCGTGAAGAAGTCGTTCCAGACGGCGACCGCGTTGAGCACGAGGGCCGTCACGGTGATCGGCTTGAGCATGGGAAGCACGACGTAGCGGAACGTCGTGAACGGGGTGGCGCCGTCGATCGACGCCGCGTCCTCGAAATCGCGGGGCAGGGCGCGCAGGAAGCCCACGTACAGAAAGGTCGTGAACGGCACCTGCAAGCCGGCGTAGAAGAGCACCAGCGACCACACCGAGCCGAGCAGGCCGAGGTCGCGGACCGTCTGGTAGAGCGGCAGGGAGGCGAGCTGAAAGGGCAGGATAAGGCCGAGCATGATCAGCAGAAAGGTGCCGCGCGACCAGCGGGCGGTCGAGCGTGCGAGGGGGTACGCGGCCAGGGCGGAGACGGCCAGCACGATGAGTACGCTCACCGCCGTGACCAGCACGCTGTTGACCAGTGCGCCGCCGAGACCGGCCTCGCGCCAGGCCCCGGTGAAGTTGCCGAACGTGGGCGAGGTGGTCGGCAGGATCGGCGACGACGTGTCCGCCGGCGGCCGGATCGCGAGGTTGACCAGCACGTACACCGGGAACGCGAACACGACGCCGACGGCGACCATGACCACTTCGAGGGCGAACGTGCGCCGGGTGTAACGGTTCACGACGCCGCCCTCTCGCTGCGGTTGAGGACGGCGTACTGCCCGGCGGAGACGACCGCGACGATGACGGTCAGCACGACGGCGAGGGCGATGCTGTAGCCGAACTCGCCCAGGGTGAAGGCGTCCTTGTAGATCAGCGTCGAGATGGTGTCGGTGGCGTGCCCGGGGCCGCCGCCGGTGAGCGCGTACACCTGGTCGAACAGCTTGATGCCCCCGATGATCGAGAGCATCAGGTTGATGGTGATGGCCGGCGCCAGCAGCGGCCGGACGATCGACCAGAAGCGGCGTACGGCGCCGGTGCCGTCGATGGCCGCGGCCTCGTAGATCTCCCGCGGGATCGACTGGAGCCCAGCCAGAAAGATGACCATCGAGTAGCCGGCGAACTGCCACACCACGACCAGCACGACCATCCACAGCGCGAGGCCGGGGTCGCCGAGCCAGTCCTGCCGCCACCCGCCCAGCCCGACCGCGCCGAGCAGGCTGTTCACCGCACCGTCGGGGCCGAGCAGGTTGCGCCACAGATAGGCGGTGACGATCGGGGTCACCACCGCCGGCGCGAACAGCAGCACCCGCAGGACGTTGCGTGTCTTGATCATGCTGTTGACGCCGAGGGCGAGGAGCAGGCCGATGCCGTTCTGGATGACCGTGATCGCCACCGCGATCAACAGCGTGTGCCAGACCGCCCGCAACGCGTCCGCGTCATTCGTCATGTCGGTGAAGTTGCGCAGGCCGATGAGGGCGAAGTCAGGGTCGAGGCCGTCCCAGTCGGTGAAGGCGTAGTAGACGCCGCGGGCACTGGGCACCAGCACGACGAAGGCGAACAGCGACAACGCCGGCAGCGTGAACCACCAGGGCGGCGCGCCCCGCCTCCGGCGCCTGCCCGCCGATGCGGGAAGTGCTCGGCCCGGCGGGCGAACCTTCAGATCAGCTGTCACATGAACCTCTTGGCTGAATCGTTTCATCGGGGCGAGCGCGGAGTGATATGGGTAACGTTTTCCACGAGATTTCGCCGACACTACGAGCGGATGCCGAACGCGTCAAGAGCGCTGGCGGTCATCGTTATCCACCGGTCGAGCGGCTCTGCGCCGATGGCCTCCTGATCTAAGGTGGGTAACGTTTCTCGTGGTTAGGAGCTCCTGTGCGCCCATCCCGACGCGTCACGATCGTCGACGTGGCCCGGCACGCCGGGGTGTCCACCACCGCCGTCTCCAAGGTCATGCGCAACGCGTACGGAGCCAGCCCGGAGATGCAGGTGAAGGTTCGCGCGGCCATCGAGGAGCTCGGCTATCGCCCCTCCGCCGCGGCACGAGGCCTGCGCGGGCAGACGTACACGATCGGCGTGATGCTGCCGGAGATGCGCAACCCCTTCTTCGCCGACATCCTCGACGGCGTCACCGAGCACCTCGCGGGCACCGACTACCAGGTGCTGATGGCCGCCTGCTGCAACGACGAGCCGGGCGAGGCACGGATCACCGAGGCGATGATCGACCGGAGCATGGACGGCGTCATCCTCATCGCGCCGATCTCGTCACGCCGCCACCTGCAGAGCGTCGCCCGCGCGATCCCCACGGTGGTGGTGGGCCGGCACGGACAATCCCCCGACTACGACACCGTCGCCGACGACGACTTCGCCGGCGCCGGCCTCGTCGTCGACCACCTCGTCGCCCTGGGCCACCGGCACATCGCCCACATCGAGCACGCCGAGAAGAATCCCGTACGCCTCAAGGAGATGCCCAACGCGCAGCGCGCCGACGGTTACCGCCACGCCATGCAGACCCACGGCCTGGGCGAGTTCATCGACATCGCCTCCACCACCTACACCCAGCAGGGCGGCTACCTCGGGGCCCAGCAGCTCCTGTCCCGCCCGCACCGCCCGACGGCGATCTTCGCCGGCGCGGACATCGTCGCCATGGGGGTGCTCGACGCCCTCTCCGAGGCCGGCATGTCCGCCCCCGGCGACATCTCCGTCGCGGGCTACGACGACACGATGTTCGCCGCCTTCGGCCCGATCTCACTGACCACGGTCGACCAGGCCGGACGCCAGATGGGTGCCAACGCCGCCCGTCTGCTCCTGGAACGAATCGCCGATCGCACCCGCCCGACGGCACAGATCAAGCTGTCACCGACCTTGGTGCCCCGGCGCACGACGGCAGAAGTGACTCGTTCCGCTCAGTGACGGGCGGCCCCGGACGCGGCAATGTCGGATCCGGGCCGTGCTGTTCGTAGCCAGGATGAAGGGCTGCCCACGAGGGCGCCGTCATGAACCGCAGGAGATGGTCACCGATGCCACACCCACAGGCCAAGATCCACCACATGTCCGAGCTCATCGAGCCGATCGCCACCGTCACCTTCTCCGAGGTGCCGAACGAGGCGTTCCTGGCCCTGGGCATGCGCAACTACTGGGACGGATACTTCGCGGGCCGGGCCGCGCCGCTGGGACCGGCACCGGCCGAGGTGGTGCACGCGGTCTTCTACAACTTCGCCGACGGTGAGGTGGCGCGGCACATCCCGTGGGTCTGGGGCAAGACCACCCCGCAAGAGGCGATCGCCGTACGCGAGCGGGGCAGTGCCGCCGCGCTGCGGCAGATGATCGAGGACCTCGCCGACTCCGCCGATCTGGCGCGGGTCGCCGATCTCGCCACCCGGGCGGCGATCAGCGCGCCGACCGAGGGCCGCGCGCTGTACGCGGGGCTCCGGGCGCTCGACGTGCCCGAGGAGCCGGTGGCCAGGCTCTGGCACGCGGCGACGCTGCTGCGGGAGCACCGCGGGGACGGCCACAACGCCGCCCTGGTCGTCCACGGCATCGGCGGCACCGAGGCCCACGTCCTGCTCGCGCTCTCCCTCGGCATGCGGGCGGAGGAGTTCGGCCGGGTCCACCACCTGCCCGCCGAGCAGCTGGCCGCGGTCGTCGACGGTCTGCGCGGCCGCGGCCTCGTGGACGCCGCCGGCGGGTTCACCGACGCCGGCCGCGAGATCAGGGAGCGGGTCGAAGCCCTCACCGACGAGCTGGCGGCACCGGCATACGACGTGCTCACCGCGGACGAACTCGACGAGCTGATCGCAGGGCTCGAGCCGATCGCCGCCGCGGTGGAGGCGCACTAGCATGTGCGCGATCCACATCCGCCCGGAGAACTGGCTGACCCGCGACTACACGAAGGCCGCCGGATAGGGTCGGCGACCCTCCGATGTCACGAGGCCGGGCGATGCAGCCACTCGATCAAGTCGGGTGGGGCCAGCGTGGCCACCCGTGCGAGGTACCGGCTCATCTCTTCCTCGCCGAGAATCTCGCGCGCGGCGCCCGAGGTGCCTCGGCGGAAGAACAAGGCGTTGTCGCCCACGATCCCCGGTGGCGGCGGGACCAGTATGTCGTCACGGCCCCTCATGCGCTCGAACGTCGCCGCGTCGGCGAGAGTGGGCCAGGATTGCTCGTCGACGGCGATGCCGAGCCCGTCCGCCACCCGGCGCATCTGGCCCTCCAGGTCGGACAGCAGATCGTCGTAGTGCACCAGCAGCACGTTCGGTTCAGCGCGCCGGATCCACGCCTCGGACAGGTGCCGCATGGTGCCGCGGAGCGACGTCGAGAACCGGTGTGATCCTTCGTCGCCGTCGATCCACTCCATCATCGCCTCGTGCAGCTGCGCACGGGACACCTCCGGGGGCCGCGGCACCCGAGGCGGGCCCGCTCCGGGAGGCCAAGGGGGTCGTCCGGGGGGCCCGAACGGTCCATGGTGCCCGGGAGGTGGGGGCCGGCCGTGCAGCGGTGGTGGTGGTGGTGGTGGTGGTGGTGCCGGCGGGGGCCCGATCAGTCGGTCCTGGTGGTACATCGACACGAACGCATCGACCGGATTCCGGGCCGTCACGACGTAGGTCACCCGGGCGTCGGACGGGATACCGCTGAGCGGGGTGTGCGTCTTGATGAAGCGCCGGTGTCGCTGGGCGGCCAGCTGAGCGTCGACGTGCTCCGGCGGCGCGTCCGGCGTGTCCAGCCACGGCGACAGCTGCCAGAGCGGAGCCGGGAGATCCGGCGTCCGGAAGATCAGCAGTGCGCAGATCATCTGCATCCAGGTCGTCCCGGACTTGCGCGGGGTGCTGATCACGATGTCGCCGGCCCGGAAGCGAAAGTCCATCCACCGGGCGTCGACACTCATCCGGTGAGCCTAGCCAAGACCGGTCGTTGCCGCCGTCCCGCCGACTCGGCACCGGTACGAACGACGTTCCAAATTGCTCGGTCGGTTCTGTTGTCCCGGGCGGCGCCGTCCTAGCCTGTTGGGTGGTCCGGAGCCTCGCGGCGCTGGACCGTCCAACGGGGAAAGAGCTCTTCACATGATTCGTCATGACCATGGGCACACGGGAGCGGTGATCGCGTCGGTCGCCAGCGCGTTTCCGGACCGGTCCTACGCACAGGACGAGATCGGGGCTCTGCTCGGCCTCGAGAACGAGGTCGTTCAGAAGCTCCTCCGCTCGCCACACATCCAGCGGCGGCACCTTTATCTCCCGGAGCGGGACCCGCGGACCGGCCGCGCGCGTTCCGAGACCCCCGCCGAGCTGCACGCGAAGTTCCGGGACGGCGCACTGGAGATCGGATCGCGGGCGATCCGGAGGGCGCTGGACGCCGCGTCGCTGTCGCCGACCGATGTGGACCACCTGCTGTGTGTCACATCCACCGGCTTCATGATGCCCGGCCTCAGCTCGCTCTTCTCCCGGGAGCTCGGGTTCAACCGCAGTCTCCTCCGGGCCGACGTCGTCGGCATGGGGTGCAACGCCGGCCTCAATGGCATGAACCCCCTGGTCCAATGGGTGCGCAACCATCCGGGCCGGGTGGCGCTCCTGGTCTGTTGTGAGATCAACTCCGCGATGTACGTCATCGACGAGACGCCGCGAACCGGCATCGTCAACAGTCTTTTCGGCGACGGAGCGGCCGCGGTCGTCCTGACCGGCTACGACGGGAGCGGCGCCGGGCCGGCACCGTCGTCCCGGACTCCGCGCGTGGTCGACTTCGAGAGCTTCTGCATCCCCGAACAGTGGGCGGCCATGCGGTTCGACTGGAGTGCCACTGCCGGGAAGTGGAGCTTCTATGTCGACCGGGACACCCCGTATGTGATCGGCGCCAACATCCGGGAGCCCGTGGAAACGCTGCTCAAGCGGAACGACCTCGATTTCTCGGCGGTCCGGCACTGGATCGTGCACACCGGCGGCGGCTTGGTGATCGACTCGGTCCGGCGCGGGCTCGGTCTGGAGGAACACGACGTCCGGCACACCCGGTCCGTGCTGCGCGACCACGGGAACATCTCGAGCGGCAGCTTCCTGGTCAGCCTGCAACGCCTGCTGGCCGAGGACTGCGTGTCGGAGGGT
>NZ_JBFAZH010000042.1:0-16618 GCF_040681735.1 Actinoplanes sp. NPDC051633
GCCGGTGCCGCCCTTCGGCGGAACGGGCGGGACCGGCGGCACGACGGTGGACGTCGGATCCGGGACCGGAGTCGAGGGGCTCGGTGATCCCGAGCCGGTGGGGGTGGTGCTGACCGTCGCGGACTCGACCGGCCGCACCGTCGCCTTGGTCGTCTGCTTGGCCGGCGGCGCCGGGGTGCGGGCGGGCACTGTGGACCGCGGCGCCTCCGCCCGCCGCGCTTCCCGGGTCTCGGGGCGACGCAGCGCCTCATTGATCAGCCGTGGCTGCGTCGGCACCGTCTGGGCGCGGACGGGGGTGGCCGGCGCCGCGGGCGGCGCCGCCATCACCGCCGGCTCGTCGTCGTCCAGGTCGGGCAGCGGCAGCACGGCGCTCGAGCTGACCGGGCCACCGGCCAGGCTGACGCTGACCAGGCCGCCGTACATCATGCACAGCGCCCCGAAGCCGTAGGCGAGGCGACGGAGGAACCGGCGGCGGCGACCGGTCGTGTCGACGAACACCGGGGCCGGCGCCGACACCTTGAGCACCTCGGTGTCGGGGATGCCGGAGTCGGCGGAATGCGGGTTTTCAGGCTCCTGCGAAGTCACCCGGCGAGCTTAAGAACATCTTTGGCAGATCTTGATCGGCGTCACTCTCCGGGGGGACGATGATCGTCGGCGGAATATCATCCGAATTGACGATGCCCAGCGTTTGACCTGATGGCGGGCGGCGTGATCGAGCGCGAAACCGATAGCTGTGAGCTGCACGTAATACGCGGGACGAGAGAGGTTACGCCAAACCGGAAACTATGTCGGTGTCAATTTGCCGACTCATTCCGGAGCCCATTCCACGAACGATTCTCGGCATTGGCGCGGTGGCATAAGCGACAATACCGGCGTTTGTCCGATTTGCGCGGAACGAGCCGCCCGGGCTCCCGGCCTGTCCGGAAATACCGACGATTGAGTATGGACAGCCGTTGTGCGTCCTGAGACGGGTGGCTAACATTCGTGGTGCGCGCTCCTATCGCCCGCTTCCCCCGTGGCAGGCGATCGGGGCGCGCCCTTCTTTGCGGCGGCTTCGATCTGCTGTGGATCAGATCCAGCGACTGCCCAGCCACATGCGCGACTGCCACGACTCGTAAGGGATCGAGTCCCCGGTGAAGATCGGGTAGAAGAAGGCGAAGCACAGGGCCACGATCACCACGTACGCGCCCGCGATCACCGTGCCGACCATCTGGCGATCCGTGCGTCTGTCCCCCGTCGCCGTCCCGCCGACCGGGGTCATGATCGCGCCGAGGACGTAGGTGACGGTCAGGATCAGGAACGGCAGCGCGGGCAGCACGTAGAAGACGAACATCGTCCGGCCGTCCGCGATCGCGTAGTAGAACCAGGGCAGCAGGCCGCCCGCCAGGCAGGCGCCGATCGCGTACGCCCGCCAGTCACGCCGGGCGACCCCGAACCAGATCATCGCGACGATCGCCGGCAGGAACGACCACCAGAGGATCGGCGTACCCAGCAGCAGGACCTCGCTCGCGCAGCTCGGCGCGCCGCAGCTGCCCTTGCTGCTCCAGGAGAACGCGACCGGCCGGCCGAGCAGCAGCCACTGCCACGGCCAGGACTGGTACGGGTGCCGGTCGTCCAGCCCGCTGTGGAACGAATAGGCCTGCTGGTGGTAGTGCAGGAGGTTGAGCAGCGCGCCCAGGATCGGCGGCTCCCCCATGCCGTTGGCCTCCCGGTAGTGCCGGAAGTAGCCGGTGTTCGTGACGAACCAGCCGGTCCAGGTGGCCAGGTAGAAGATCACGGTGAGCGTGAAGCTGAGCAGGAGCCAGCCCAGGTCGCCACCGATCCGGATGCTGAACGGGTGGCGCACCCCGGCCGAGCGCCGCGCGCCGACCCGCCACACCAGCACCATCCCGGCGAAGAACGGCGCGAAGAACAGCGCGCTCCACTTCACGCCGCAGGCCAGCCCGAACATGACCCCGGCGACCAGCAGCCACCACGGCACGAAGTGCGGCAGCCGCCGCGCGGTCCCCGGGTCGAAGCCGTCCTCCAGCGCGCGCAGCCATCGCCGCCGATACGCGTCCCGATCGATCACCAGCGCCGCGAAGGTGGCCAGGATGAACAGGCCGAGGAAGATGTCCAGCAGCGACGTGCGGGACAGCACCAGGTGGAAGCCGTCCAGCGTCATCAGCAGCCCGGCCGCGCCGGCCAGCACCACCGAGCGGAACAGCCGGTACGCCACCCGGATCAGGATCAGCACCATCAGCGTGCCGGCGATCGCGGCCGGGAACCGCCAGCCCAGCTCGTTGTTGCCGAACGCCTTCTCACCCAGCGCGATCAGCCACTTGCCGAGCGGCGGATGCACCACGTACGCCGGGCCGTTGGTCTTCTCGTCCCACTCCACGCCGTGGGTCAGCATGTCCCAGGCGTCGGTCGGGTAATACACCTCGTCGAAGACGTAGCCCCGGGGATGCGTGATGCCGACCAGCCGCAGGATCGCCGCCATCACCACGATCACCCCGGTGACCAGCCAGGAGTGCGGGTTCAGGGCGTTGTCCAGCGTCGACAACCGTCGCCGCACGGCGTCGGGAACGCGCCGCTTGTCCGCGGGCACGCTCTCGGACTCGACCGGGGCGACTGCTACGTCGGTGGCCACACTCACTCCGCGATCGTAGCGGTGAGTGTGGTGGACTTCGGCTGTGGAGAGCAACGGACGTGTGGTGCTTGTCGGCGCACCGCTGGGCAACACCGGCGACGCTTCCGAGCGGCTGCGCACCGCGCTCGCGGAGGCGGATGTGGTGGCCGCGGAGGACACCCGCCGGCTGGCCCGGCTGACGCGGGACCTGGGGATCACCGTCTCCGGGCGGGTCGTGTCGTATTTCGAGGGCAACGAGGAGCGGCGTACGCCCGATCTGGTCGAGGCGCTGCGCGGCGGCGCGACCGTCGCCGTGGTCACCGACGGCGGCATGCCGAGCGTCTCGGACCCGGGCTATCGGCTGGTCCGGGCCGCCCTGGACGCCGGCTTCCCGGTGACCGCGGCGCCCGGGCCGAGCGCGGTGACCACCGCCCTGGCGCTCTCCGGCCTGCCCAGCGACCGGTTCGTCTTCGAGGGGTTCCTGCCGCGGTCCGGCTCGAACCGCAGGTCCCGGCTGCGCGAGCTGGCCGCCGAGCCGCGCACGTTGGTGCTCTTCGAGGCGCCGCACCGGTTGGCGGACGCGCTGGCCGACCTGGTCGCCACGTTCGGCGGGGACCGGCCCGCGGCGGTCTGCCGCGAGCTGACCAAGACGTACGAGGAGATCCGCCGCGCCCCGCTCGCCGAGCTGGCCGACTGGGCCGCCGCGAACCCGCCGCGCGGCGAGATCACCCTGGTGATCGGCGGCGCACCGGCCACGGCGGCGGAGCGGCCGGCGGACGACGACCTGCGCGCCGCGGTGGCCCGGCGCGAGGCGGACGGCGAGTCCCGGCGTGACGCGATCACCGCGGTGGCCGGCGAGTACGGCCTCCGCAAGCGCGAGGTCTACGCCCTGATCCACCAGGGCTGACGGCGCACCGGTCTCAGTGGCTCTCAGTAGGCGGCGGCCAGGAAACCGATCAGCAGCAGGACCGGGCCGGCCAGGCTGATCAGCACCGCGTTACGCCGCGCCTTGGCGGTCTCCAGCTGACGCGCCCCGGTCATCCCCGCGAGCCCGTACCCGCACAGCAACACCAGCACGAAGCCGAGCGTCCAGCGCAGGTGCAGCATCCAGCCGGTGCGGCCCACGTAGGCCTGGCGACTGTCCGGGGTGACCATCCGGGCCGGCGCGAGCGCCCCGGTGTTGCGCGAGGCCGCGTCGACGCCGAGCAGTGTGACCCGCTCGACCGCGAACGAGCCATCGGCCGCCGCGAACGAGCCGCGGCAACGCTGAGTCACGCCCGAGCCGGTGCACTGCCCGACGGTCGCGACACCGCGGTCGCCGTGCCCGACGGCCAGCCAGAACGGTTCCGCGCTCACCCACGAGAAGAACGACGCGACCAGCGCCATCGCGACCAGCCCGAGGAGGCCGGCCACCGGACCGCGGGGCTTGCGCGGCTTCTTCAGCGGCGGCTGACCGCGGCGCCCGTCGGCCGGGCCGGCCTGCTCGGCCAAGCGCTGCCGCACCTCCGCCGCGGGCCACGCGTTGCCGGCCGTGGCACGCTCCTCCTCACTCAGCCAGAACGGGTGATTCTCCATCCGCTCCCGGCGCGCCTGGACCGCGGCCTGGCTGAGCCGTGAGCGCCCCTCGGACGACTGGCCGGGCACCGGTCGTTCGGGCAGGACCATGACATCGGGTACGCCCTCCGCCGGCGTCTCCTCCGTCTCCGGTTCGTCCTCGGCACTGCTCACGGCGTACCCCCCAATGGGTTTGCTCTGTTCGTCCGGCGGCTGGTAGCGGTCGCGGGGGCGACGGTCGTGATCCCGCTCGACGGCGGGCGGATCCTCGGGCGTGGGACGCACCTGGGCGGCGGCGATCGCCTCGGCCTGCTCGATCCGAGGCTCCTGCTCGGCCTCCACCAGGGCAGCCGGCGGCGCCGTCGGGTCGAACGCCTGCGTCGTGTCCTGCGCGCCGGCGGCGTGGGCATCCAGGGCTTCAGGCGCGAACGCTGTGCTGCTACCAACCGCATTCGCGGGCTCGGACGGCGCGGGACGGCGACGCGGATGGCGCGGACGGGCGGCCGCCGCCTCGGCCAGCGCCGCGGCGTGCTCGCGTTCCTCTTCGACCCGCCACCAGGCGGTGTTCGGGTCCGCGAAGGACCACCGCTCGCTCTGATCCCGCGGCGTTTCCCCTGGCTGCGGCGCGTCTCCGGTCACCGTCTCAGTAGACTGCACATTTAGGTGGTGATCACTCACCAAAGGGGCGTGTCGGGGCAAAAGCCGCCACCGCCATGGCGTTCGCGGGCGCCCGAGGCCAATCACTACGCTGGGGAACCATGAGTCACGTTCTCGCCGCGGTCGCCTGGCCCTATGCCAACGGCCCGCGCCACATCGGTCATGTCTCCGGCTTCGGGGTGCCCTCCGACGTGTTCAGCCGGTACATGCGGATGGCCGGTCACGACGTGCTCATGGTGTCGGGGACCGACGAGCACGGCACGCCGATCCAAGTGCAGGCCGACGCCGACGGCGTCACGCCGCGTGAGCTCGCCGACCGCTACAACCGGGTGATCGTGGAGGACCTGCACGGCCTTGGGCTGTCCTACGACCTGTTCACCCGGACCACCACGCGCAACCACTACGCGGTGACCCAGGAGATGTTCACCGGGCTGCTGGAAAACGGCTACATCGTCCGCAAGACCACGCTGGGCGCGATCTCGCCGTCCACCGGCCGCACGCTGCCCGACCGCTACATCGAGGGCACCTGCCCGATCTGCGGCTACGAGAGCGCGCGCGGCGACCAGTGCGACAACTGCGGCAACCAGCTCGACCCCGAGCAGCTGATCAACCCGCACTCCAAGATCAACGGCGAGGTGCCGGATTTCGTCGAGACCGAGCACTTCTTCCTCGACCTGCCGGCCTTCGCGCAGGCGATCGGCGCGTGGCTGGACCAGCGGGAGAACTGGCGGCCCAACGTGCTCAAGTTCAGCCGCAACCTGCTCGACGACCTGCAGCCGCGGGCCATCACCCGAGACCTCGACTGGGGTGTGCCGATCCCGCTGGCCGAGTTCGCCGACCGCAACGACAAGCGCATCTACGTGTGGTTCGACGCGGTGATCGGCTATCTGTCGGCGTCGGTCGAGTGGGCCCGCCGGTCCGGCGACCCGGAGGCGTGGCGCAAGTGGTGGTCGGCCGACGGCCAGGGTAAGGACTCGCTGGCGTACTACTTCATGGGCAAGGACAACATCGTCTTCCACTCGGTGATCTGGCCGGCCATCCTGCTCGGTTACTCGGGCGAGGGCGACAAGGGCGGAGAGCCAGGGGGGTACGGCCGGCTGAACCTGCCCACCGAGGTGGTGTCGTCGGAGTACCTGACGATGGAGGGCAAGAAGTTCTCCTCGTCCCGGCGCGTGGTGATCTACGTGCGCGACTTCCTCGAGCGCTACGACGCCGACGCGTTGCGGTATTTCATCGCGGCGGCCGGCCCCGAGTCGAACGACACCGACTTCACCTGGGCCGAGTTCGTCCGGCGCAACAACGACGAGCTGGTCGCGGGCTGGGGCAACCTGGTCAACCGGTCGATCTCGATGGCCGCTCGCGGTTTCTCCGCGATCCCTCCCCTGGGCGCCCTGCAGCCGGAGGATGAAGCGCTCCTGGCCGTTTCGCGGGCGGGCTTCGCCACGGTCGGCGACCTCATCGCCAAGCACCGGCAGAAGGCGGCCATCGGCGAGGCCATGCGCGTGGTGGCCGAGGCGAACAAGTACCTGTCCGACCAGGCGCCGTGGAAGCTGAAGGACGAGGCTTCGCGCGATCGGCTGGCGACGATCCTGCACGTGGCGCTGCAGGTGGTCAGCGATGCGAACACGCTGCTGACGCCGTTCCTGCCGCACTCCGCGCAGAAGGTGCACGAGCTGCTCGGTGGCACCGGCGTGCACGCGCCGATGCCGTCGATCGTGGAGGTCGAGGACCTCGACGGCGGGCCGTCGTACCCGGTGCTGACCGGCGACTACACGGTGGGCGCGCGTTGGGAGTCGGTTCCGCTGGTTGCGGGTACGCCGCTCGCGGCGCCGAAGCCGGTGTTCCGGAAGCTCGACCCGTCGGTGGTCGACGAGGAGCTGGCCCGGCTGGCCGGCTGACGTGCCTCCATCCCCGTCGCCTTCGTCCTCCCCTTCGTCCTCGCCTTCGTCCTCCCCTTCGCCCTCCCCTTCGTTCTCTCCGGAGATCCGGTCCGTTGGCGCGGCGCTCGGCCAGGAGGTGCTCGCGGCGACGGTGCTGGCGGGCGGCTACTCCCACTCGACGTGGCTGGTGACGCTGTCGGGCGGCCCGGTGGTGGCCCGCTTCGGCGGCGGCGACCCGGCGATCGAGGCGGCGGTGATGGCTCGCGCTCCTGGCCCGGTCCCGTCGGTGCTGTCGGTCGACCCCATGGTGATCTCCTTCGTCGAGGGGACGCCGCTGTCGTCGGTGTTGGCCTCGGCGGCGCCCGACCTGGCCGGCCTGGGCCATGTGGTCGGCCGCGAGGTCGCGGGCGTCGCGGCGGTGCGCTTCGACCGGCCCGGCTTCTTCACCGGCCCGTCGCTGTCGGTCGGCGAGCAGCCGCCGTGGTCGGCCCAGCTGCCGGGTTTCGCGTCGCAGTGCGCGGCGAAGGTCCCGTCATCGCGCCTCGACACCGCCACCCTGTCGGCGTGGGTGGACCTGTGCGCGGAGCACGCCCCGGCACTGTCGGCGGTGGAGCATCAGGCGTGCCTGGCCCACGGCGACATCAACCCGAAGAACATCCTGGTCAGCCACGCGGACGGGAGCTGGCGGGTGGATGCGCTGCTGGACTGGGAGTTCAGCTACAGCGGCTCCCCGTACGCCGACGCGGCGAACATGGCCCGCTTCGGCGCCGACTACCCGCCGGACTTCATGCCGGCCTTCGCGGCCGGCTTCGCATCGGGCCTCACCGACCTGCCGCCGGTGGACGAGTGGCCGTACATCGGCCGGGTCTTCGACATGTTCGCGCTGACCGACCTGACCACCCGCCCGGAGGGCCACGAGGTGGCCGACCAGGCCGCCGCCATCATCCGGCAGTGGACGAAGACCGGAGTCCCCCGCACCCTCTGACCGGCTCGGTCAGTGCTGCGGTCGCGCCGGAGCCGGTCGCCGCGGCGCGGAGTCGCGGGTGTTCCATCGAGTGCTTGCCATTCGCCGTTCGGTCAGGGTCAGCAGATCGAACACCTCCCTGGCCAGGTATGCCGTAGCACCCCGATCGATCGACTTGCGGCGCAGGATGCCCGCGTCCGCCAAATCCTCCAGCGCGGCCCGGGCGGCCGGATCGGAGATGTCGAGCAGGCGCCGCACCGACTGCACCGTCGTCACCGGGACCTCGGACAGCAACGGCATCAGCCGCATGACCGCCGCGTCGGCTCTGGGCGGGCGGAGATGTCCGCGGCCGGTCCGGAAGGCGGCATAGCGTTGCTGCCAATCCGTCCGCAGTTCCTCGAGATCGGCGACGAATGTCGCGGCCTGCTCGACCGCGGCGCCGGCCGCGGCGAGGAACATCTCGAGCCACCCGTTCACCGCGGCCAACGCCTCCGGACTACCGACCGGGGCCCGATGGCGGAACGTCATGAGACCGTCGACGTACTCCTGCGACCGGGTCAGCAACACCAGGCTGATCGGCAGCACCGCGCCCCGCGTCAGCCCGCGGCGGGTGAGCACGGTGTGGATCAGTGCCCGTCCGACCCGCCCGTTGCCGTCGGCGAAGGGATGGATGGTCTCGAATTGGGCGTGCACGAGGGCAGCTTGAATCAGCGGCGCATGCACCGCACCGCTGAGATACGTGGCCAGATCGTCCATCAGCCTGCCGACGAGCTCCGGCGGT
Organism: Actinoplanes sp. NPDC051633; assembly: GCF_040681735.1. Taxonomy (NCBI): domain Bacteria; kingdom Bacillati; phylum Actinomycetota; class Actinomycetes; order Micromonosporales; family Micromonosporaceae; genus Actinoplanes; species Actinoplanes sp. NPDC051633. The sequence goes on from NZ_JBFAZH010000042.1 coordinate 8,448, forward strand.
GGCGGCACGAAATCCGCGTCGAGTGGATGCCAGTCGCTGCCGCCGATCCAGTTCTGCATGGTGCGTAGTCCCTGCTCACGATGATTCGGGAGGAGAGCGTGGTGCAACCCGCAGATGTCGTCGACACTGACCTCCTCCACCGCGCTGAGGGCGCCGGAAGCCTGCCGCAAGGCGACGATGTTGTTCGCCACCAGGCGTCCGTTCTCGGTCAGACCGGCGATGCGCACATCCTCGACAACCGCCCACTCGGCCAGAGCGACCTGTTGAGCGGACGCCTGCAGTCCCTCGATTCGCGATGAAGCGATCGCCTCCGATCGCAACAGGAACCGGCTGAGACTTTCCAGGCCCGTTGAGCCTGGAGCGTCGCCGAGCCCCCGGACCTGGACCTCGACCCGAGCCGCTAGACGCGCGAGTGCCGCGTCCACGACGATCGGCTGTGTCATCAGCGGGTCGGGAACGTAGGCGCTGTAGCGGCCGCCGCGCTGGTCGCGACGCCGGGGCGCACCCCAATCGATCTCTCGGTGCCGTTCGACCAGCTCAGCCATCGCCTCTAACCTTCGACGGATCCGGAATCTGTCTAAGTTTAGCGCTTAAACTTGACATCGCACCCGGCGCGGTCAAGGAAACCCGGGATCCCGAGCCGTCACAGATCCTTCTGGTAGATCGCGAAAGCACATGGCGTGGCCAGGTGTGGCGCCAGGGCCGGGTATGTGTCGGCCAGGTCGTCGGTCCGGACCGGGCGGTAGCCGATGCGGGTGTACCACTCGCGCAGGACCTCCTTCACCGGGTGGGTCCACGTACGCGGCACCAGCAGCTCGAGCTGCATCCGCGCCAAGCCCTGCCGCCGGGCCCAGCCCTCGGCGAAGGCCACCAGGTCGCGGCCGATCCCGAGGCCCCGATGCTCGGGGCTGGCCACCAGCATGCCGAACTCACCCAGGTCGTCCGCGATCCGCCGGACCCGCACGACACCCACGAGCCGGCCGCCGAGGCGGGCGACGGCCAGCTCCCCCGCGGCCGTCAGGGCGGCGATCTCACGGTCGTCGGTCCGCTCGTACCCGTCGAGCCAGAGCCCTTTCTCCGCGTCGCGATACACGCGGTTGATCAGCTCGACGACCTCCGGCTCGAAGTCCTCGGCCGGCTCGATCACGACTTCGTCGCTCACCGTTCCCACCCCGTCAGTGACTCACCTTGAGGCCGATCACACCACCGATGATCATCAGGAGGAAGAGGATCTTCAGGGCCGACGCCGCCTCGCTCCCGGTGAGCATGGCGAAGACGACGGTGAGGACCGCGCCGATGCCGACCCACACCGCGTAGGCCGTGCCGATCGGCAGGCCGCGCATCGCGTAGGCCAAGCCGGCCATGCTGCTGGCCAGGGCGACGAAGAAGATCACCGAGGGTACGAGCCGGCTGAAACCGGCCGACCTACCGAGGGCGGAGGCCCACACGGCCTCGAGCACACCGGACAACACGAGTACGAGCCAGTACACGACGACCTCCCGCGTGCCGTCTTGTCGCTGACCGGGTACGGCACCCTCGTCCGGAGGCCCCCGGAAACGGGAAGCTCTGCGATCCAGGGTCGCACGCATCGCCGCCGAACGGCCCGGTTCGCCGGTGTGAGGTCCACCGCCAGAAGCCGGTCGTCGCAGGCAATGCCGAGCGTGACCGTTCCAGGCAAGAGACGAGCCCACCGCACCGACCGCGCCCACCGTACCGCGGGATTTCCGGGGGCTCGGCCCCCGGAGCAGAAATGACGAGGTGGCCCCGGTCCGCGCTTTCCGCGGACAGAGACCACCTGACAACTTGTGGAGCTGAGGGGATTTGAACCCCTGACCCCCTCGATGCGAACGAGGTGCGCTACCGGTCTGCGCCACAGCCCCTTGGCCCTCGGGAGGGCCGCGACAAGGCTAACAGGTCCGGCGAACGGGCCGCGAATGGGATACCCGCTCCGCGCGTCAGGCGGAGAAGGACCGCCCGCCGGCCTCGTACGCCCGGCCCCGCAAGCCGCCCCCTCGGCGGTAGGACACCGAAGCCGACGCCGCGTCCATCGCCGTACGCCGCGCCGCCTCCCGCTGCGCCGCCAGCCGCCGCTGCGCCTCCCGGCGAGCTGCCGCCCGGCGCGCCTGCTCCCGCCGCACCTCCGCCTGCCGCGCCGCCACCCAGGCGGCCTCCCGCGCCTCGATCCGGCGCCGCCGCCGGTCGGCCAGCGCCCGGTTGCGCAGGTGCACGAAGTAGACCGCGAGCAGCGACCCGGTCACCGCGAACCCGATCCAGAAGCCCGGCCCCACGGCCAGCACCCCGATGAGCTCGATCGCGTTGAGCAGCAGCAGCGCCGCGAAGACCCGCCGCCGCCGAACCACCGCCGGCGTGGAGCGACGGGGCAGCCTGCGGATGGCGGGAGGGGCCGAGACCAGCCGCAAGGGCGGTGGTACGACCGTCACCGTGACCTGTCGCGGCGGGTTGAGCGGGCGTCGTCCGGGCACGGTTCGGAGTCGGCGGCGGCGCGAAAGCACCCGAGCCGTCGACTGCGCCCGCTCCGCGGCGAGGCGCTCGGTGGCGTCGTACCGGCGCACGAGCGCCGGTGCGAGTGCGAGCAGCCCGGCCGCCGCCAGGACGGCGAGGAGCACCGAGGTCGGCACCCTCCAGCCCTCCCGTCAACCTCGTAAGAATTCCAATCTTTCGAAGGTTAAGGGCGAGAGCTGCGGAAATAAGCGCGGCGCGCCGGGAGCGTCACATGGAGTTGATCATTTAGTCGTGGTACGGAGGCGGCGCCACCGGGCGACCAGGCCGCCCTCGCCGGCGATCTCCTCGACCGTCATCGCGTATCCGAGGTGGTCTCTCCACTGCCCGTCGATGTGCATGTAGCGGGGGTGGTAGGCCTCCTCGCGGAAGCCGAGCTTCTCCACCACGCGGCGGCTGGGAGCGTTCTCCGGCCGGATGTTGATCTCGACCCGGTGCAGGCCGCCGGCGCCGAACGCGTGGTCCACGGCGAGCGCCAGCGCGGTCGGGATCACGCCGCGCCCGGCCACCCGGGAGTCGACCCAATAGCCCACGTACGCCGAACCGAACGCCCGCCGCACGATGTTGCCCAGGTTGATGTGGCCGACCAGCCTGTCCTGCCCGTCGTCGTCGCGCAGGCAGACCGCGAACGGCATGCTCTCGCCGCGCCGGGCGGCCCGTCGCATGTCGCGGTAGACGTAGAGGTAGGCGCGCGGCGAGTTCATCTCGGCCCACGGCCCGGGCGGCGACGACTCCCAGGGCGCCAGCCACCGCTGGTTCGCGACCCGCACCTCGGACCAGGCCCGGGCGTCCCCGCGGCGGTACGGCCGCAGCGTGACGGGTCCCTCCGCCAGGACGGCAGGCCATCCGGGCACGGACCCCAGCATCATCGCCTCCGGTCGAGCAACAGCACGTCAACGGTCGACCCGGCGGCTGCCGCGGTGACCCGCTCACCGAGGACCAGCAGTCCGTTGGCTTCGGCGAGGCCGGAGAGAGTGTACGGCCCCCCGGCGAGCGGCTGCACCGTGTACCCGCCGCCGCGCCGCTCGGCAACGTGCGCGGGCCGGAACTCACGCAGACCGCCGGGTGACGAGACGGTTTCCAGCAGGTGCGCCTTGACGCTGGGCCGGAACACCGGCTCGGCACCGGCGAGCAGCTGGATCACCGGCCGGGCCAGCACCTCGAAGCCGATCAGGGCGGCGCCGGGCTCGCCGGGCAGGCACACCACCGGCACCTCCTCGCCGCCGACCGTGCCGAAGCCCAGCGACGTGCCCGGGCACAGCGCGACGTTGGTGAACTCGACGACCCCGCGCCCGTTGTCCCGGCGGGACAGCACCCGGCGCAGCATGTCGCCGGGCCCGGTGCCGGTGCCGCCGGTGGTGATGATCAGGTCGGCGCGCAGCGTCTGGTCCTCGAGCAGGCCGCGCAGGCCCTCGGGGTCGTCGTCGCAGATGCCGATCCGGTACGCGAGCGCGCCCGCCTCCACGGCGGCGGCCGTCAGCGCGTGCGAGTTGGCGTCGACGACCTGCCCCGGCTGGCTGGGCCGCCCGACGTCGACCAGCTCGTCGCCGGTGGCCACCACGACCACCCGCGGGCTGGGCCGGACGACCACATGCCCGATGCCGGCCCCGGCGAACACCGCGACCATGGCCGGCGTGACGTACGAGCCACCCGGCGCGAGGACCTGGCCGATCGCGATCTCGTCACCGGCGCGCCGCACGCCCGAGCCGCGCTTCGGCGCGTGCAGGATCTCCACGGCCGCCATGCCCTGGTCGGTCCAGTGCACGGGCACCACCACGTCGGCGCCGATCGGCAGCGGCGACCCGGCGGCGACCGAGAAACAGGTGCCGGGCGTCAGGCGTACCGGACGCCAGCTCGCGGCGCCGAGGTCGCCGACCACATTGAGCCGCACAGGCCTGGGCCCGCCCTCGAACCGGCCGAAGGACGGGTGGGAGCCGATGCGGCCGGCCGCGGCGAGGTCTTCCCAGCGGGCGGCATAACCGTCGATCGCGGCCTGGTCGAAGGCCGGGTACGCATGCGGGGCGAGCACGTCGCCGGAGAGCACGTTGCCGTGCGCCTGGGTGAGGTCGAGGTCGAGCGGAGGCAGCGCGCGGAGCCTGCGCAGCACGCTGCCCAGGTACTCGGCGAGGGGCATCAGCTCGTTGGCGGCCGCCTCGGCGTCGGCCGTCGCGGTCATCCCTTGAGACTCCCCACGAAGTCCTTGAGCCACTCGCTGAACTCGGCTCCCAGGTCGGGGCGCTTGACCGCGAGCTGCACGACGGCCTGCAGGTAGCCCAGCGGCATGCCGGTGTCGTAGCGGTGGCCGCGATAGACGATGCCGTGCACCGGGGTGCCGTCGGCGAGCAGCTGGGCCATCGCGTCGGTGAGCTGGATCTCGCCACCACTGCCGGGCTTGGTGTTGTCGATCGCCTCGAAGATCGATGCGGGCAGCACGTAGCGGCCCAGCACGGCCAGGTTGCTCGGCGCCTCCTCCGGCGTCGGCTTCTCGACCAGGCCGGTCACCTCGACGACGTCGGTCGTCCCGGTCTCCTTGATCGAGGCGATGCCGTAACGCGAGGTCTCCTCGGGATTGACCTCGACGAACGCGAGCACGATGCCGCCGGTCCGAGCCTGCAGGTCGAGCATGGCCGGGAGTAGCGGCTCCTCCAGGTCGACGAACTCGTCGCCGAGCAGCACCGCGAACGCGTTGTCGCCGACGTGCGAGGCGGCGGTGCCCACGGCGTGGCCGAGGCCGAGCGGCTCGCCCTGGCGGCAGGTGTAGATGTCGGCGAGCTCGCTGGTCCGGCGCACCTCGGCGAGCCGCTCGGTGTCGCCCTTCTCCGCCAGGCGCGCCTCCACGTCGGGCCGGCGGTCGAAGTGGTCGACCATCGACGTCTTGCCACGGCCGGTGACCAGCAGGACGTCCGTGATCCCGGCGGCGGCCGCCTCCTCGACGATGTATTGCAGCACCGGCCGGTCGACCACCGGCAACAGCTCCTTCGGCACGGCCTTGGTGGCCGGCAGGAACCGCGTGGCCAGGCCGGCCGCCGGAATCACCGCCTTGACCGCCCGGCGGTTGCCGCTGGGGGCGTTCGTCGTCATGAGAGGGTCACCGCACCTTCGCTCGGTTGTGCCCGGACATGAAGCCGAGACTAACGGCCGCGGCTCTGCCTTGGCGGCTGCGGCCCGCCGGGCGCGGCGCCGGCTTGGTTCACTTGCCCGTCGGGTACGCGTGCCGAAGCCACCTCGGCGAGGCGGTAGGTGTCGCGGCCGGCGTCCTTCGCCGCGTACAGAGCATCGTCGGCCGCGTCAAGCACGGCCTGCGCGGTCGCCCCGTGCTCCGGATAGACGGCGATGCCGATCGACACACTGATCGGGATGCGGTCGACCATCCGCCCGGTGGCCGCGTCGACCCGCCGAGCGTCGATCGGCACGGGGATGTCCCGGATCGCCGACCCCAGCCGCTCGGCGACTATCACGCCCCCGTACGCGTCGGTCTCCGGCAGCAGCACCACGAACTCCTCGCCGCCCTGCCGGAACGCCACGTCCACCTCGCGCAGCCCGATCCGCAGCCGCCGCGCGAACTCGCCCAGCACCTCGTCGCCGGCCGCGTGCCCGTACGTGTCGTTGACCTCCTTGAAGTGGTCGAGGTCGAGCACCAGCACGGTGAGCATCCGCCCGAACCGGCTGGCCCGTTCCACCTCGCGGCGCAGCGACTCGCGCAGGGACCGGTAGTTCCAGAGCCCGGTCAGCGGGTCGGTCAGCGACAGCCGTTGCGCCTCCTCGTGCACCCGTACGTTGTGCACGGCCACCCCGGTCTGCCCGGCGAAGGTCTGCAGGGTGCCCAGGTCGGCGTCGTCGAACTCGTCGGAGCCGAGCCGGTCGTAGAGCGCCAGCACACCGAACGGCGCGGGAGTGGGCTCGGGTTCGTCGGGATTCACCGGCGGGCAGATCGGCACCGCCACGTACGTGCGGCAGGCCGGCTCGTCGAGCACCGGGCCGCCCAGCCCGCAGATGCCGCGCCGGGCCTCGCCGGTAGCCGCCACCGAGCCCAGCACGCCGTGGCCGAGCGGCACCCGCAGCCGGTGCAGCTCCGTCTCCGGCACGTCCCAGCGCCCGGTCAGCCCGACCGCGCAGCGCGCCACCAGGCGGTTGTCCTTCCCGTCGACGAGCAGCACGAGGCCGGCCCGCGCACCGGTCGCGGACAGCGCGGTCTGCAGGATCACCTGGAGTATCCGGTGCAGGTCGTGGGTGCTGGAGAGGGTGTCGCCGAGAATCGCGAGGTGGCCGCGGAGCTGGTCGCGGCTGGCGGTCAGGGCCTGCACGTACGACTGCAGTTCGCGGGTCATCCGGTTGAACGCCCCGGCGAGCCGGCCGAGCTCGTCGTCGCGGGTCAGCGGGACCCGCGTGTCCAGCTCACCGCCGGCCACCCGGTCGGCGGCGCGGGCCAGCTCGGCCAGCGGGCGGGTGGTGGACCGGGCCAGCCCCCGGGCGACCAGCACGGCGCCGGCCCCGACCACGAGCACGCCCATCGCCATCAGCGCGTACAGGCCGCGTGGGTCGTCGGCGGGCACGCTGACCGCGAGCGGGAGGGGCTGGCCCGGCCCCGACGGCAGGCGACGCATGGTCCCGGATGCGCCGCCGGCGCCGCCGAGCGCCTGCGTGCTGCGCACCGTTGCGGCATCCGCGCCGTCGTGGGCGAGCAGGGTGACATCGGCTCCGCTGGAGGCGGCCAGCCGGTCGACAAAGCCGGCGTCCAGCCGTTGCGACGCGACCACGAGCGTGCCGTCGGTGGCGTCCGAGGTGGCCGCGATGGCCGCGACGCCGCCGGTGGCCGGCTCGGCGCAGTCCCGCCAGTCCGGGCTCGCCTCGCCGGTGATCTCGGTGGCCAGGCCGCGGGCGATGAGCTGGCCGGCGACGGCGGCGCGCTGATCGGCGGGGAGCACGGCGACGGCGTCGGCGGTCGCCTGGAGCTGCCGGCAGACCGCTCCGATCGCGGTGCGCACGGTTGTCGCGGCATGATCGAGCCGTTCGGCGGCGCGGTCGCGGTTCACCGTGGTCACCGTGGCGCCGACGAAGAAGGATCCGAGCAGCACAGGGCCGAGCACCACCACGAGGAAGGCGGTCGTCAATCGGCCACGTAGCGTCACGCATCCTCCTCGCAGTGACCCCTATTAGGGCGATGCTGACATGATGTGCACCGTTTGCCGGTTTTTGAAAGGGGGTGTTGCATGTCCGATTTCGCCCCAGACGCGGAACGATTGAGAAGCGCGAAAGTTGCGCTGCGCGATCGCGTGCTTACTACCCGCAAGGCGCTTCCCGAGGCCGTCCGCCGGTCGGCGGACGCGTCGGTGCAGGCTTCAACCGTCACATGGGTACGCGCACGGCAACCGACTGTTTGTGCGGCGTACGCCCCGGTCAGCAGCGAACCGGGCGGTCCCGACCTGCCCGCCCGGCTGGCCGAGATCTGCACGGTCCTGCTGCCGATCCTGCTCCCCGACGGCGACCTCGACTGGGCCGAATACGACGGCACGACCATCCGCTCGCCGCGCGGTCTTCTCGAGCCCACGGGCCGCAGACTCGGCCCCGACGCGATCGCCGAGGTGCCGCTGATCATCGTCCCGGCGCTGGCGGTCTCCCGCTCCGGCATCCGGATGGGTCGCGGCGGCGGC
>NZ_JBFAZH010000043.1:0-16375 GCF_040681735.1 Actinoplanes sp. NPDC051633
TGACGGTATTCCGCACTGCGCAGTACTGTGCAGTGCGTGGACACCGTCAAGAACGCGATAGACCCGCGGCTATCCCGTCGAGGATGTCGTGCTCGCTGGCGATGACCGCGCCCTGCTGCGCCAGCTCCATGACGATGCGCAGGATCAGCGCGCCGGCGCCGATCACGTCGGCCCGGCCGGAGTGCATCACCGGGAGCGCCAGCCGCTCCGCGACGGTCATCCGCAACAGGCCGGCCGTCACGCGGGCCACGTCGTCGTAGGAGATCCGGGCGTGGTGGATGCGGCTCGCGTCGTACCCGGGCAGGTCGAGAGCCAGCGCCGCGACGGTGGTGACCGACCCGGCGAGGCCGACCAGCGTTCCGTTTCCGACGACCCCGAGGGCCCTGCCCACCGCGGTCGTGATGTCGCGCTCGGCCGCGGCGATCTCCGCCGGCGTGGGCGGATCACCGCGCAGGTGCCGCTCGGTCATCCGCACGCATCCGATATCGACGGAGATCGCGGCGTCCACCTCGGTCACACCGGTGATGAACTCGGTCGACCCGCCGCCGATGTCCACCACCAGCTTCGTGTCGCCGCCGGTCAGGTCGCGCACCGCGCCGAGGAAGGACAACGATGCCTCCTCGTCGCCGGTGATCACCTCCGGCGCGACGCCGAGCACCGATTTCACCATCGCGCGGAAGTCGTCCGCGTTGGACGCGTCGCGCGACGCCGAGGTCGCCACCATCCGCACCCGCTGGACGCCCAGCTCCGCGATCTCGGCCGCATAACCCAGCAGAGCTTGACGGGTACGTTCGATCGCCCGCTCCGACAGCCTCCCGGTGCGGTCCACGCCCTCGCCGAGCCGCACGATCTCCATCCGCCGGGCGACGTCCGAGCCCTCGTCGGAGATCAGCAGCCGGATCGAGTTCGTGCCGCAGTCGATCGCCGCGACCCTCATAGGTGCAACAGCATTCGCGTGTTCCCCAACGTGTTCGGCTTGACCCTCTCCAGGCCCAGGAACTCGGCCACACCCTCGTCGTACGAGCGCAGCAACTGCTCGTACACCGGATGCGGCACGGGCGCGCCGTCGATCTCCTGAAAGCCGAACGACGAGAAGAACCTGGTCTCGAAGGTGAGGCAGAAGACGCGGGCCACGCCCAGGCTCCGCGCGACGCCGATCAGCTCACTGACGATCCGGTGGCCGATCTTCTGGCCGCGGAACTCGGGGTCCACGGCGACCGTCCGGATCTCGGCCAGGTCCTCCCACATCACGTGCAGAGCGCCACAGCCGACGACTCTTTCGTCGTCCACCGCGACCCAGAACTCCTGCACGCTTTCATACAGGGTCACCGTTGCCTTGCTGAGCAGCCGGCGGTCCTCGGTGTAGGTGTCCACCAGTCTCCGGATGGCCTTGACGTCCTTCGTCATGGCCCGGCGGATCTCTACACGCACGGCGCGGCCTGCCACCACGGCTCGATCGCCTTTCGGACCTCATCGCCGAAGGGGTTGACCCCTTCGCCCGCCGCCAGTGCGTGCGCGAGATGGACGTGCAGGCACTTGACGCGGTCCGGCATGCCGCCGGCGCTTACCCGGGTGATCTCGGGAACGTCCTCGATCTGTTTCCGTCTCGCCAGGTAGTCCTCATGCGCCTTGGCGTAGTGCGCGGCCAGCTCGGGATCGGTGGACAGGCGCTCCTGCATGTCCCGCATGACCCCGGCCGACTCCAGGCGGCTGCACGCGGCGGTGGCGTGCGGGCAGGTCAGGTAGTACAGCGTCGGGAACGGCGTGCCGTCATCCAGCCGCGGCTTCGTCTCCACCACGTCCGGGTTGCCGCAGGGGCAGCGGTGCGCCACCTTCTCCACGCCGCGGGGGCGGCGGCCGAGCTGCTCCTCGACGACATCAAGGTCATCCACTGTTACTTGGGCTCCGTATTGGCTGCTTCGACGCTGGACCACAGCGTGTCGTACCACTTGTCGGGCGGCGCGGCGGCCGGCGTCTTGCCGGCGTCGCGGGCGGCGCCCTCGGGGTCGTTCAACACGATCAGGGGGATCTCGCCGGGACGGACGTAGAAGAGGCGGGCGCGGGCCTGATCCCCGACATACACCGGGTCCTGCCACTTCGCCACCTCCTGCGCCTTCTCCGCGATCACCGCACGCTGGGCGTCCTGCGCCGCCTTCATCTTCGCGATCTGGGACTCCTGCGCGAGGTAAGTGCGCACCGGGTACGTGTACGCCAGCACGAGCGCCACCAGCAGCCCGACGAGAACCGCCGCTCGGCCGGTGAACGCCTTGGGACGCGGGGCGACCGTACGCTTCACCGCGCTCTTCGTGGCCGCCGTCCGGCGAGCCGCGACCGGCCTGGCCGCCTTGGCGGTGGCCCTCGGCTCGACCCGGGTCGACGCGGTGTCGCGGACCCGCACCCGCTGAGTCGGCCGGGAAGCGCGGCCCGGGCGCCGTGCCGGACCCTGGCCGCTCGGCATGCGGCGCTGCGTCATCCCTGCCCTCCCCCGGCATCACCTGGTCATGGAGTTGCGGCACCACCTACGGAGAAAGTATGCCCCGGGAGGTCGATGCCACAACTCACATGATCCGTCGTCCGAGGGCTATGCGGTGCGGTAACGCGGGAACGCACCCGCTCCGGCGTACCGTGCCGCGTCGCCCAGCTGCTCCTCGATGCGCAGCAGCTGGTTGTACTTGGCCACCCGGTCCGAGCGGGCCGGGGCGCCGGTCTTGATCTGTCCGCTGCCGACCGCGACGGCCAGGTCGGCGATCGTGGTGTCCTCCGTCTCACCGGAACGGTGGCTCATCATCGTGCGGAAGCCCGACCGGTGCGAGAGGTCGACGGCGTCCAGCGTCTCGGTCAGCGAGCCGATCTGGTTGACCTTGACGAGCACGGCGTTGGCCGCGCGCTCCGCGATGCCGCGCCCGATGCGGGTCGGGTTGGTCACGAAGAGGTCGTCGCCCACGATCTGCAGCTTGTCGCCGAGCTGAGCGGTCAGCGCCGACCAGCCGGCCCAGTCCTCCTCGGACAGCGGGTCCTCGATCGACACGATCGGGTAGGTCTCCGCCAGCTTGGCGTAGTAGTTGATCATCTCCTCGGTGGACTTCGGCGAGCCCTCGAAGACGTACGAGCCGTCGGAGTGGAACTCCGTGGCCGCCACATCCATGGCGAACACGATGTCGGTCCCGAGGGTGAAGCCGGCGGCCTGCACGGCCTCGGCGATCAGGTCCAGCGCCGAGGCGTTCGACGGCAGGTTCGGCGCGAAGCCGCCCTCGTCGCCCAGCCCGGTGGACAGACCCTTCTTCTTGAGTACGGACTTGAGCGCGTGGTAGACCTCCGCGCCGGTCCGGAGCGCCTCGGAGAACGTCGCGGCCCCGATCGGCGCCACCATGAACTCCTGCACGTCGACGTTCGAGTCGGCGTGCGCGCCGCCGTTGAGGATATTCATCATCGGCACGGGCAGCAGGTGCGCGTTGGGGCCGCCCAGGTAGCGGTAGAGCGGCAGCCCGGCGGAGGCCGCGGCGGCCTTGGCGACGGCCAGCGACACGCCGAGGATCGCGTTGGCGCCCAGGTCGGACTTGTCCGGCGTGCCGTCCAGGTCGAGCATCTTCTCGTCGATGAGGCGCTGCTCGTCGGCCTCGTACCCGACCAGCTCCTCGGCCAGCCGGTCCTCGACGTTGCTGACCGCTTTCTCGACACCCTTGCCCAGGTAGCGGCCCTTGTCGCCGTCGCGCAGCTCGATCGCCTCGAAGGCGCCGGTGGACGCCCCGGACGGGACCGCGGCGCGGCCGATCGAGCCGTCGTCCAGCCCGACCTCGACCTCGACGGTCGGATTTCCTCTCGAGTCCAGGATCTCCCGGGCGACGATCACTTCGATGGTGGCCATCTGTCGTGTGGCTCCTTGTGCTCGTGTGCTGCCTGATCTCACGGTGTTCCGGGGCCGCCACCCTGCGGCCTCAGCCTCGCGGCCGTGACCTCGTGGCCTGGCCGTGACCTCGACCGTGAGCGTATCGAGGTCCGCTCCCGCCCGGAGCAGCGCGCGCCGCAATCCCGCCCGGCGTTCCCTCAGGGCCGGGCGGGCGGTGCCGATTTGCAGGGACATGCTTCCCACCTCAGGAACATTGCTCGAGCTGACCGCCGGCGGGGAGCCGCTGTGCGGCATCCGGGTGGTCGACCCGGTGGTCGACGAGGCGGTCATCCTCTCGATGGCACCCGCGGACGCGCCGCCCGTGGGGGCGACGGTCACGCTGCGCTGGCCGGCCGGGATGCGCGGGCGGTACGCGCTGGCGGCGACGGTGATCGAGGTGGAGGAGAGCCGCGTCCTGGTGTCGCCGGACGGGCCGGCCGAGATCGAGCAGCATCGCAACTTCGTCCGCGGCGGCGGCGGTGAGCAGGTGCTGCTGCTGCGGCCGGGCTGCCCCGACGTGCTGGGCTGGATCCGCGACATCAGCGAGCAGGGCGTGCGGGCGCACTTCACCGACGTGGAGCTCGTCGCCGGCGATCGGATCCGCCTTCGAATTCAGCTGGGCGACGAGGTCATCGAGGTGGCCGCGGTGACCGTCAAGGTCGCGTCGCTGCGGCAGTCGCTGCCACAGCGCGGCCCGATGTCGGTGGAGGTGGTCGCCACCCTGGACCCGGGCGAGCCCCAGGCGCGCATCATCCGCCGCTACGTCTTCCGCCAGCAGCTCCTGGCCCGCACCCGCTGACCCGGCGACAGCACAGCCCCGAAGGGGCTCGGATTCTCCGCCCTAGCCGAAGGCTCAGCGGCCGGTAACAGCACAGCCACGGTTGATGGTGCGGTATTCGGTTTGCGCGGGCTTGCGCTCATCGGCTTAGGTGGTCGTCGTGCCCGCCACCCGAAGCCGCGCCGCCGCCGGTCTGCTGACCGGTCTGCTGCTGCTCGCCGGGTGCGGTGACCTCGAGGAGGCGGCCTCCGCCAAGGGCATAGCCAGCAACAACCTGGTCTCCCAGATGGTCACCCAGCTCTCCGCATCGAACACGCTGACCTACACCGCTGCCTATCATCTGGCCGGCGGCGGCGACGCCACGGTGACCCAGGCGCAGAACCCGCCGCGTACCTCGTTCGAGTACCCCTCGGGCCGGCTCCTGCTCACCGACAAGGCGACCACCGCCTGCAGCGCCGGCGCCTGCACCGTCACGGCGCCGCCCGGTGGCGGCGCCCGCCTGCCGGCCGGGACCTTCGCCGCCGCGCAGCAGACCGGCATGATCGCCCCGGCCACGGTGATCGCCCTGCTCGACACGGCCGCGCTGGACACCGCGGTGACGGTCACGCCGCACGACACGACGCTGGCCGGTCACCACGCCACCTGCCTCGACCTGGGGGGCGTCGACGACGCGAGCGCCCGCAACTTCACCGTGTGTGTGACCAGCGACGGCGTGCTGGGCACCTTCAAGGGCACGGTGACCGGCGCGGAGATCGACATGACCCTGACGGGTTACGAGCCCTCGGCCCCGGCCGGCGCCTTCACCACACCGCCAGGCGCGAAGGTCACCGACAAGCGCAAGCCGGCCTGACCTCACCCGCGGCCTTTGCCCGTCACCTCAGATCGGCGAACTCGGCGGAGGGCACGCGATCACACGCCCAGGAGGGTGCGCAAGTGACGTGGCGGCGGGGAGCCGTGGGCCAGCATCGCGTCGTGCCATGCCTTCGGCGTCGCACCGAACGGCCGCGCCGCCGCGATCGCCGACACCTCCGAATAGCCGACGAAATACGTCGAGAGCTGCGTCGACGTCAGCAACGCCCGCCGCCACTTCCCGGCCGCCTCACCGACCTCCTGATAGCCCGTGCCGGTCAGCAGCGCCATCGCCTCCGACTCCGGCATGTCCGAGCAGTGCGCCGCCTGGTCGAGGATCGCATTCAGGCTCATCCGCAGCTGCATCTTCAGCTGCTGCAACTTCACCGGCAGCCCGCCGAAGCGCAGCCCGGCCATCAGCTCCTCGGCATACACCGCCCAGCCCTCAACGAAGGGCCCCGACCAGCCCAGTGCTCGCACCCTGGTCCGCCCCCGGAACCGCCGCGCGTGGGCCAGCTGCAGGAAGTGCCCGGGCATCGCCTCGTGCACCGTCAGGTCGCGCAGCATGTGGTTGTTGTACTCCCGATAGAGCGACTCGACCCGCTCGGCCGGCCAATCGGCGGGCGCCGGCGCGATGCAGTAGAACGTCGGCATCGAAGCGTCCTCGAAGGCGCCGGGCGCATCGCAATAGGCCACCGCCACACCGCGGGCGAACGGCGGCATCTCCTCGATGACGCACGGGTCGTCGAGCACCGTCATCAGATCGTGCGAGCGGACGAACGCGGTCGCCTCGTCGAGCGTGAGCCGGGCCAGGTCCACGATGGAGGAGCTGTCGGGGTGGTCGTCGGCGAGCCGGCCCAGCGCCTCGCGGACGACGTCACCGTCCCGGGAACCGCCCAGGAACTCGGCCGCCAGCTCGCGCAGCTCGGCGCCCGCCTCGACCACGTTGTGCTGCGCCCGGGAGAGGACCTCGGCGGCGGACAGCTCGGTGTCGAGCGTGTGCCACAACCGGGCCTCCCACAGCCGCCGGCCGAGCCTCGGGTCGCGCCCCGGTGAGTCGAGCCCGTCGCGCAGCCAGGCGTCGAACTCGCTCAGCGCGGCCAGCGCGGCGGCCGCGGCCGGCTCCACCGCGGAGCGCAGCGTCGGCTCCTCCTCGATCAGCCGCGGCACCTCGTCGCGGATCAGCGCGGCCACCCCGGCGAACTGCCCGATCGCCGTCTCGGTGTGAATCTTGGGGACGTCGCGCAGCACCGCCCGGGCCGTGGCCAGCGCGTCCGGAATCGCCGCGAGCCGCCCGCCGAGGCTGGTCAGCCGCTCGTCGGCCGGCGCAAACGGCCGCGCGATCAGCGCGTGCAGCAGCGGGCCGGGGTTGTGCCGCAACGGGTTCCACTCATGCTCGCGAACGTCGGCCATCTCGAACAGCGCACGCTCCACCCGGGCCGACAGGATCGCGTGGTCGACCTGGTCCTCCGCATCGAGCGCGTCGGGGTCGATGCCGGCCAGCGCGTCGGCGGCCTCACGCAGCATCGCCTCATCGGCGGCCACCGCGCCGGGCGACAGGTCGGGCAGCCGGTCGTCGAAACGGTGGTCGCCGACGCCGGCCGCCAGATGCGGAGAGCTCTCCAGCATCGCCTCGACGATCCGCTCGGCGGTGATCACGAAGTCGGGCATCCCAGCAAACTACCCGGCCGCTACGACAAAAACGGCCCTACTCGGCCGCGCGCACGGCTTCCGCGTAGGCGAGCACGGCCCGGCGCAATGCGTCCTCGGCGTCCTCACCGGCGGCGCGCGCGTCGGCCACCCGCCGCAGGAGCGCGGATCCGAGGTCAGAACCATCAGGCAGGGGTACGTGCACCCCGGCGCGTTCGGCCCGTTGCAGGATCTTCGCCGCCAGCGCCAGCGCCGGCTGACTCAGCGCCACTCCGTCGAGCACCGAGTCCCGCGCCTTCTCCTGCTTCTTGATCCGTTCCCAGTTCTCGATGATCGCCTCGACCGAGTCGACGCTCTCCCCCGCGAACACGTGCGGGTTGCGCCGCACCATCTTGTCGACCAGCCCGGCCGCCACGTCGTCGACCGACCACCGGGACTCCTCGTCCAGGTTCTCGGCCAGCCGCGCGTGCAGCACCACCTGCAGCAGCACGTCCCCGAGCTCTTCCCGCAGCGCGTCCAGGTCCCCCGCCGCGATCGCGTCGTACGCCTCGTAGCTCTCCTCGAGCAGATACTGCGCGAGGCTCCGATGGGTCTGCTGCAGCTTCCACGGGTCACCGCCGGGCGACGCCAGCCGGTCCATCACGGCCACCGCGTCGAGCAGCCGGGCGCCGGGCGGGTCCCACGAGCCGTACATCAGCTCGAGCTCGGCCAGCTGAGGCTCGCGGGCCAGGCGCAGCCCGAGCTGCCGGGCGAAGTCCTGGTCACCGGCCGGCCCGGCGAGCCAGACGACGGTGTCGTGCGTGGCGAGTTCGCGGACCAGAAGCTCGGGGTCGGCTTCGACCACCGTGACCGGCACCCCCACCGTGCGCAGCGCCGCGGCCTGGGCCGACTCGGCGGCCGCGAGGACCGGGTGGGCGCGCAGCACGTCCCACGCCGACGCGGTCAGCAAGCCGGCGGGCAACCTCGGCGAGGTGACCAGCAGGACGATGCGCCCGCCCATCTACGAGGCGTCGAGCACCGGCGACGCGTCCGCCTCGGTGAGCGGGACGGAGACCAGGGAGAGCGGCTTGTTGTCCGGGCCGTTCTCGGTGAAGACCGGGACCTCGGAAGTGCCGTACCGCGGGTTGACCCGCACCCCGAGCTGGTCGACCTGCGCCTGGGCCTGCTGCTTGAGGGTGATCGCCTTGCCGAGCGCCGCGATCGCCTCGGGCGAGACGCCGCCCTTGAACTGCTCGTAGGTGACCCCCGGCTGCATCGCGCCGGTGGCCTCGAAGATGTCGAAGATGTGCCGGATGTCGGCGTCGGTGGCCTGGCCGGGCGCCGCCTTGTCCAGCAGCGCGGCGAACAGCAGCCGGCTCTCGGCGTAGAGCTTGACGTACTCCGCGTCGGCGGGCAGCGCCAGCGCCTGACCCACCTCGGCGAGCGGCAGCGGGTTGGGAATGGTGACCTGGGCCGCCTGCGCCAGCCGGTTGCCGATCTCGCGGCTGACCAGCACGCTCACGACATCGGGACCGCTGATCGGCACCTGGACGGGGCCGAGCGCCGCGGCCGAGGCGCCGGTCTGGGCGCCGGTCTGCCCGGCGGCGCCCTGCTGGGTCTCCAGCTTGGTGCGCGCGTCGTCGTAGATGCGCTGCACCTCGGCGATCGTGGTCTTCGACCCCGATCCCCAGTAGATCGCCACGTCGGGCTCCCGCTGGCACGCGGAGAGGCCACCCACGGTCAGGCAGGCGGCCACGGCAACAGAGGCGAGACGGCGAGCACGCTGCATGCCGTTGACTCTCTCACGTGCCCGCCTCCGCACGCCGCCGACCCCCGTGATCGGGATCATGCGGGCACCGCGGCGGGCACGTCACCCAGCACGTCCTTCAGCAACTGCGCGCACCACTGCAGCAGCGCCTGGTCGCGCAGCGGCTCGCCGCCCACCCGGCGGGTCTGCGGCCGCGGCACGCTGACCTGGTCGTTCGCGGGCTTGTAGACGGAGTCCGGGTGGTACCGCTTGAGCCGCATCTGCTTGGAGTCGGGCAGCGGCAGCGGCGAGAACCGCAGATGCTTGCCCTGCACCGAGACGTCGGTCAGCCCGTACGCCCGGGCCAGCAGCCGGAAGCGGGCCACCGCGATCAGGTTCGCCACCGGCGCGGGCGGCTCGCCGTACCGGTCGGTCATCTCGGCGACCACCTCGTCCAGCCGCGCCGCATCACGCGACTCGGCGAGCTTGCGGTACATCTCCAGGCGCAGCCGCTCCACGTTGATGTACTCGGTCGGCAGGTGCGCGTCCACCGGCAGGTCGATCTTGACCTCGGCCTCCTCCTCGGGACGCTCGCCCTTGAAGGCCTGCACCGCCTCGCCGACCATCCGCACGTAGAGGTCGAAGCCGACGCCCTCGATGTGGCCGGACTGCTCGCCGCCGAGCAGGTTGCCCGCGCCGCGGATCTCCAGGTCCTTCATCGCCACATACATGCCGGCGCCCAGCTCGGTGTGCTGCGCGATGGTGGCCAGACGCTCGTGCGCCTGCTCGGTCAGCGGCTTCTCGCGCGGGTAGAGGAAGTACGAGTACGCGCGCTCGCGCCCCCGGCCCACCCGGCCGCGGATCTGGTGCAGCTGCGCCAGCCCGAGCAGGTCGGCGCGCTCGACGATCAGCGTGTTCGCGTTCGGGATGTCGATGCCGGACTCCACGATGGTCGTGCAGACCAGCACGTCGAACTCCTTCTCCCAGAAGCCGACCATGACCTTCTCGAGGGCCTCTTCGCCCATCTGCCCGTGCGCCACCGCGACCCGCGCCTCGGGCACCAGCTCGCGCAGCCGGCGCGCCGCCCTCTCGATCGACTCGACCCGGTTGTGCAGGTAGAAGACCTGGCCGTCGCGCAGCAGCTCACGGTGGATGGCGGCGGCCACCTGCTTCTCGTCGTACCCTCCCACGAAGGTCAGCACCGGGTGGCGCTCCTCCGGCGGCGTCGCGATCGTGGACATCTCGCGGATGCCGGTGATCGCCATCTCCAGCGTCCGCGGGATCGGGGTGGCCGACATGGTCAGCACGTCCACCGACGCCCGCAGCGCCTTGAGCTGCTCCTTGTGCTCGACGCCGAAGCGCTGCTCCTCGTCCACGATGATCAGGCCGAGGTTCTTGAACTTCGTCGAGTTGGCCAGCAGCCGGTGCGTGCCGATGACGATGTCGGCGGTGCCGGCCGACGCCTCCTCAAGGGTGAGCGCCGCCTCGCGCGGCGTCTGGAAGCGCGACAGCTGCTTGATGTTGACCGGGAACTGGCCCATCCGCTCGGTGAACGTGTTGAAGTGCTGCTGGGCGAGCAGCGTGGTGGGCACCAGAATGGCGACCTGCTTGCCGTCCTGCACCGCCTTGAACGCCGCCCGCACCGCGATCTCGGTCTTGCCGTATCCGACGTCGCCGCAGATCAGCCTGTCCATCGGGACCGGGCGTTCCATGTCGCCCTTCACCTCGTCGATGGCCGCCATCTGGTCGGGCGTCTCGGTGAAGGGAAAGGCGTCCTCCAGCTCGCGCTGCCACGGGGAGTCCGGCCCGAACGCGTGGCCCTGCGAGGCCTGCCGAGCCGCGTACAGCTGGATCAGCTGCGCGGCGATCTCGCGCACCGCCTTACGTGCCCGCGCCTTGCTCTTCTGCCAGTCGGAGCCGCCCATCTTGTGCAGCGACGGCGACTCGCCACCGACGTAGCGGGACAGCTGGTCGAGCTGGTCGGTCGGCACGAAGAGCCGGTCGCCGGGCTGGCCGCGTTTCGACGCGGCGTACTCGATCACCAGATATTCGCGCTCGGCGCCGTTCACCACGCGCTGGACCAGCTCGACGTAGCGGCCGATGCCGTGCTGCTCGTGCACCACGTGGTCGCCGGCCTTGAGCTCGAGCGGGTCGATCGTGTTGCGCCGCCGGGACGGCATCTTGCGCATGTCCTTCGTGGACGCGCCACGGCCGCCGGAGATGTCGTTGCCGGTGATCACGGCGAGCTGCGCGGCGTCGTCGACGAAACCGTGGTTGAGCCCGCCGCAGGTGACCAGGAGCTGCCCCGGCTCGATGGAGGCCGGGATGCTGTCCACCGGGGTCACCCCGAGGCCCGCGTCGCGCAGCAGCTCGGTGGCGCGCTGCGCGGTGCCGTGCCCCTCGAAGACCAGCGCGACGGCCCAGCCGGCGCCCACCCAACCGGCCAGGTCGGAGGCCAGCCGGGCGGTGTCACCGTGATAGAGCGGCACCTGCTGGGCGGACACCGCGACGGCGTCGCCGAGGTCCGGTGAGACCTCGACCGGCGCATCCTCCAGCCAGGGCGTCTCGTTCGCTTTCTCCGGCTCGACGTCGGCCAGGCCGAACGGCGACACGGTCCACCACGGCTGGCGCAGTGTCGCGGCATGCGCCCGCACATCAGCGAGCGTGCGGAACGCGGCGGCGCCGACGTCGATCGGCGCCTGGCCACCGACCGCCGCGGCGGCCCAGGAGGCCTCGAGGAACTCGTTGGAGGTGCGGGTCAGGTCGTGCGCCCGCGTGCGGATCCGCTCGGGATCACAGAGCAGCACATGCGTACCGGCCGGCATGCAGTCGATCAGCAACTCCATGCTGTCGGTGCCCTGCAGCAGCGCCGGCGCGAGCGACTCCATGCCCTCGACCGGGATCCCGTCGGAGAGCTTGTCGAGGATCTCGGACAGCTCCGGGTGCTCGACGGAGAGTTCGAAGGCACGGGTACGCACCTCGGGCGTGAGCAGCAACTCACGGCACGGCGGCGCCCACAGCCGCTCGACCTGGTCGATGGTCCGCTGGTCGGCCACCGAGAAGGTGCGGATCTCCTCGATCTCGTCGCCCCAGAACTCGACCCGCGACGGGTGCTCGTCGGTGGGCGGGAACACGTCGAGGATGCCGCCGCGAACCGCGAACTCGCCGCGCTTGGTGACCAGGTCGACCCGTGCGTAGGCCATGTCGATGAGCCGGCGCGCGACCCCCTCGAGCTCCGCCTCGCCGCCCGTGGTGAGCTCCACCGGCTCGAGGTCGCCGAGGCCCTTGAGCTGCGGCTGCAGCAGGCTGCGCACCGGCGCGACGACGACCTGCAGGGGCTGCTCGCCCGGGTGCGCGAGTCGGCGCAGCACGGCGAGCCGGCGCCCGACCGTGTCGGACCGCGGCGACAGGCGCTCGTGCGGCAGCGTCTCCCAGGACGGGAACACCGCCACCCGGGCCGCGTCGACCAGGCAGCCCAGCGCGTCGGCGAGATCGTCGGCCTCGCGGCTGGTGGCGGTGACAGCCAGCACCGGACGGCCCGCCCCGCCCGCCTCGGCGGGCGCGGAGACCGCGGCGACCACAAACGGGCGCAGCGCGGCGGGCGCGGTGAGGTCGAGGGCGTCGGAGTCGGCCCCGCCCTTGCGGGCGAGGTCGCGGGCGCGGGCAAGCCCACGGTCGCGCAGGGCGGCCGGGATCAGACCGGACAGTTGCACGGGAGCTCCTTGAGGAACGGCACGGCGAACAGCCCCGCGCCCGGAACGGACGGGGGGTTGCGACCCCAAGCTTAGTCCGCCCCTGTGACAGAAGCTGGTCGGACGATTCCGACGGACAATAAGTCCGACATAACAGTCGATGACTGCCTAAGACTCCCCATCACGGATGCGGGGAGGGTCTCAGAGTGCGGGTGCTGCTGCTGGTTTCGGCGTTCAACGGGCTCAGCCAACGGGTCTGGTGCGCCCTCAAGGAGACCGGTCACGACGTCGGCGTCCTGCTTGCCACGAGCCCGCAGGACATGATCGACGGCGTCCGGAGGGCCCGGCCCGATCTGATTCTCTGCCCCTTCCTCAAGGACCGGGTGCCGGCCGAGGTGTGGCGCAACTGGCGCACCGTGATCATCCACCCCGGCCCGGTCGGTGACCGCGGCCCCTCGTCGCTGGACTGGGCCATCGCCGACGGCGCCCGGCGCTGGGGCGTCACCGCGCTGCAGGCCGTCGAGGAGATGGACGCCGGGCCGATCTGGGCCACCCGTACCTTCTCCCTTCCGCCCGCGCCGCCGCGCAAGTCGTCGCTCTACAACGGCCCGGTGGCCGACGCCGCCCTGGAATGCGTCGCCGAGGTGCTGGTCAAGGCCGCGGACCCCGAATTCCGGCCGGTGCCCACGGACGACATGCCTACTGAGGTGCCGGGCACGAAGCTGCGGCCCCTGATGCGCCAGGACGACCGGGCTTTCGACTGGGCGGACTCCAGCGAGAGCATCGTCCGGCGGATCCGCGCCGCGGACGGCGCGCCGGGCGTACGCACCGAACTCGCCGGCCTCGAGGTCTTCGCCTACGACGCGCACTTCGGGCCGGCCCGCGTCGGCAAGCCCGGCGTCATCGCCCGGCGGCGTCAGGGCGCGGTGCTGGTCGGCACGGGCGACGGCAGCGTCTGGCTGGGCCACCTCCGGGACGCCGGCCGGCAGATCAACGAGCGGGGCATCAAGCTGCCCGCCACGCACCTGCTCGGCAAGCGGCTGCGGGACGTGCCGGATTCGCCGCTGCCGCCCGGGGTGGAGCCCGAGTCGCCCGCCGCGTACCGGCAGATCCGCTATCGCCGCACCGGCCGGGTCGGGTGGCTGCACTTCGATCTCTACAACGGAGCGATGAGCACCGGGCACTGCCGGCGCCTGCTCGCCGGGCTGCGGCACGCCGCCGCGCAGGACACCGAGGTGCTGGTGTTGCGCAGCGGAGCGGACGCGTTCAGCAACGGCATCCACCTGAATGTGATCGAGGCCGCGACCGACCCGGCCGGTGCCGCCTGGGCGAACATCCGGGCGATCAACGAGGTGTGCCGGGAGATCATCCGGTGCACCCGGCAGCTCGTGATCGCCGGGTACGCGGGCAGCGCCGGCGCCGGCGGCGTGATGCTCGGGCTCGGCGCCGACGTGGTCGCCGCCCGGTCCGGGATCGTGCTGAACCCGTATTACGACATGGGGCTCTACGGCTCCGAGCTGCACACCTTCACGCTGCCGCGGCGGGTCGGCCCGGAGGTGGCCCAGCGGCTGATCGACGACAAGCTGCCGATCAGCGCCGACCGTGCGGCGGCCCTGGGCCTGGTCGACGAGGTCGGCCCGCGGCATCCCGACGCGTACGCCGATTGGCTGGCCGCCCTCGCCGACGGCCTGTCCGATCCCCGCGCGGCCCGGGCCCGGCGCTCCGCGAAGGCCCGCCGGCTCGCCGCCGAACGGGTTCCGCTCGACGTCTACGAGATGCGCGAGCTGGCCGAGATGAGCCGCGACATGTGGGCCGACCGGTCCGGGTTCGCCGCGGCCCGGCACGCTTTCGTCATGAAGAAGCGTGCCGAGTCCACCCCGGACCGGTTGCGGCTCACGACCGCCGAGGCGAAACCGATCGCCCGGCCCCGCAACCGCCGGCCGGAGATCCGGCCGGCGGTCCCGGTCAACGCCTGACGGTCAACGCCTGACGGTCTGCGCGCTCGGCGGCCCGATCGGCCCCGGGTCGAGGCCGTGGAGGGCGGGCACCCGCAGGGTCCGCTCTCCGCCGGGCGTGCCGCCGACGATGATCTTGCGGAGTGCCGAGTTGTTGCCGGTCCGCGTCTCGGCGAGCTTGCGATCGGGGTTGGCCAGCACCTCGATCCAGTACGTGCCGTTCGGCACGTCCGTGATGTCGAACGACTGCCCCGGCAGATACTGCATGTAGGTGTCGCCGTTGCCGATGTCCATCACTTCGCGCACGGCCACCGCACTGTTCCCGCCGCACGAACTGGTGAGGTCGGTGTTCGTGGGCCGCCACTTGGCGTTCGGCAGCGTGTAGTCCACCGGGTCGGTGTTGGCCAGGCAGAACGCCTCCTTGCTGGAGCGCACGGCGAGCTGCTTGTCGGCGGTCAGCAGGTTGTACTGCGCGAAGTCGGTGAAGTGCCAGTGCAGGTGACCCTCGCGCGCGTCCCACTCCATCGTGCCGACCTTCATCGAGCCGACCTCGTTGCCCGCGGCGTCGTAGAAGTACTGGTACGCGTCCATCAGGTCCTCGCCGGTGCGGCGGAACCCGTCCACCTGCACCTTGGACGTCCCGCCGTTCCAGACCGTGGCGGAGAAGGCCACGTACGTCCGGCCGTCGGGCTGCGGATCGAGCACGATCGCCCAGGCCGGCAGCGAACGCAGGTCCGGCTTGGGCCCGGCCGGAACGGCCGGCAACGTCGCGGGCACCTTGGCCGGCGGCCGGAACTCCGGGTCGAACGCCGCGACCTGGTGCTGCGCGTCGCCCTCGGCGGCGTGCTGGGCGGCGTGCTGGGCGGCATGCCCAGTCGCGCGCTTGTTCGCCTGCGGCGCCCTCGCGGGCGTGCCCCACTCACGGTTGACGACGCGCACGTTGAGCTCGACGGTCGCGTCCTCTTCGGACACGTCCAGCCACTCGCGGTACTTGTCGTTCAGCCGCACGTTGATCCGGTAGTCACCGGGCTGCAGATCGAACGGCTCCCCCGCCCAGGGCGGCTCGGTCCCGATCGGTGCGTTCCAGCCGGCCTGGACCCCCCAGACCGATCCGATGTAGAAGGGGTTGCCGAGCCAGCCGCAGTCCTGCGGGTACGGCGTGGTGGCCGGCGCGTCCGGCCGGGTCCGCACCGAGTTGTAGGAGTTCGGGCACCACGGCGTGGTGTAGTCCCGGAGCACCGCCCCGGCCGTGTCGCGAATCGTTATGGAAGTGAAGTCCGAGAAGCCGTCGAACGAGCTGACGAAGCCGGCCGGCAGATCGGTGACGTGACGTTGCCCGTCCGGGCTGATGAGAATCTGCTGCGCGGTGATCGGGTCGGCGTAGGTCCGCCGCTTGGCGCGGATCTCGACGGCATCGCGCCCGGCGATCAGGCTCACCCCGAGGTCGAACTCCAGGTAGACGCCGAATGGATCGACGTAGCGGTTCACCACCACGTCGTGCGAAGCGGCCCGGAAGGCGAGAGTCGGCGGTTCCTCGGCCGCGGCGGGAGCGGCGCCGGTCAGGACCAGGGCGGGAATTAGGAAGGCACTCAACATCCTTTTCATGGATCCCCCTCGATGTTGCGGTGGGTCACCATAGCAATTCAGAACGCGAGGCGGGGCCCCACCGCCCTCTGGTGGGAGCCCCGCCGCTCAGGAATTCGAGGTCAGCCGACGATGCCGTGCACCGGCGGAACCTCGAGGGTATTAGAATTTATAATAAAAAGCAAGAGCGTAAAGATAATGCAGATGTTGAAGTTATGTCTAAGCATTTATGGCGTGTAGAAATTGAACTTAAAA
>NZ_JBFAZH010000044.1:0-16095 GCF_040681735.1 Actinoplanes sp. NPDC051633
CCCGGCCATGGCGGCCGCGGTGGGCCAGCGGGCGCCCGGGTCCTTCGCCATGGCGCGGTCGACGATCTGCCGGACCTGTGGCGGGATGTCCGCCGGAAGCGGGCGCGGGAGGTCCCGGACGTGCTTCATGGCGATCTCGATCGGGGTGGCGCCGTCGAACGGCCGGTGCCCGGAGAGGCACTGGTACGCGACCACGCCGAGTGCGTACACGTCGGAGGCGGCCGTGGCGACCGCGCCGGAGGCCTGCTCGGGTGAGATGTACGAGGCCGTGCCGAGCACCGACCCGGCCACGGTCAGCTGCCCCACCAGCGCCGACCGGGCGATGCCGAAGTCGGTCAGGACCAGCGTGCCGTTCGGGCGTACCAGAAGGTTGCCCGGTTTGACGTCGCGGTGGACGATCCCGTTCGCGTGGGCGGCCTGCAGCGCGTCCGCGGCCTGCGCCACCAGCGCCATCGTGCGCGCCGGGGTGAGCCGGCCGACCCGGCTCAGGGTGCGGGACAGGGCGTCGCCCTCGACATACTCCATGACCAGGAACGCGAGCTGCTGATCGCTGCCGTAGTCGTAGACGTCCACGACGCCGGGGTGATTGATGGTCGCCATGGTGCGCGCCTCGCCGCGGAACCGCTCGGCGAAGCCGGGCTCGTCCAGCAGGGCGGGAAGCAGGATCTTCACCGCGACCGTCCGGCCCAGCACCTCGTCGGTGCCGCGCCACACGTCGCCCATCCCACCGCCGGCGATGCGCTCGTCCAGGCGGTATCGGCCACCGAGGGTCACCCCAGGGCTGATCATCTCAGTCCCCTCCCCGATCGGCCGCTGCCCGCATGATCTTCCCGGAGATCTCGGCCGCGACGGCGCTGGCGTGTCCGCCCTCAACGTTCTCCAGCATGACGCACGACGCGGAGACCGCCTCACCCTTCTCGTTGAAGGCGAACCCGATGAACCAGCCGTGCGGCGGCTTGTTCTCGGCGTTCTGCGCGGTGCCGGTCTTACCGCCGACCTCGAAGCCGCTGATCTTGGCGCGCCGGCCGGTGCCGTTCTCGACGACGCTGATCATCATCTCGCGCAGGTCGCCGGCGACCTGCGCGTTGATCGGGGTACGCAGGACCTTGGGGCTGGCGTTGCGGACCGGCCGGCGCTCGGAGTCGAGCAGCTGCTGCACCAGGTACGGCCGCATCTGCTTACCGTCGTTCGCCACCGTTGCGGCGATCATCGCGCCCAGCAGCGGCGTCATCCGCACGTCACGCTGGCCGATCGACGACTGCGCCAGCGCTGCCTGGTCGGTGCCGCCGTCCGGGTTGGCCATCGCCCCGGTCTCGCTGGCCGCGACCGTCAGCCCGTCGCCCTCCAGGTCGCCGACGGTCAGGTCCTGCTGCCCGAAGCCGAAGTCCTGTGCGGCCTTCTTCACCTTCTCGGCGCCCAGCTCCACACCCAGCCGGGCGTACGCGGTGTTGCAGCTCTCGGTGAGCGCCTGCTTGAAGGTGGTCTGCGCGCCGGGGCAGGTCTCGTCCTCGGCGTTGCGGATCGGGGCACCGCTGCCCGGCGGGGTGTACGACTGCCCGGCCGCAAGCTCGTCCTGCTGCGTCTTGCCGGCCTGCAGCGCGGCGGCCGAGATGATCACCTTCATCGTCGAGCCGGGCGGCAGCGTCGCGCTGGTGGCCCGGTTGAGCAGCGGCTGCTCCTTGTCGGCGTTCAGCTTCTTGAACGCCGCGGCGAAGGTCTTCTCGTCGTGGCTGGCCAGCGGGTTCGGGTCGTAGCTGGGCATCGAGACCATGGCCTGGACCGCGCCGGTACGCGGATCGATCGCCACCGCCGCGCCGCGCTTCACGCCCCGGTCGTTGCCGGTCATCTCCTTCCAGGCCACCTCCTGCGCCCGGGGCTTGACGGTCAGCACCACGTTGCCGCCGCCGGTGTTCTCCCCGGTGAACATGTCGCTCAGCCGGTCGCCGATCAGCTGGTCGCTGGTCCCGGCCAGGAACTCGTCCTCGCTGCGCTCGATGCCGGTCTCCGCGTTGCTCACCGGCTTGTAGCCGATGATCGGGGCGTAGACCTCCTTCTCGGGGTAGACCCGCTGGAACTTCAGCTCCCCGTCGGTGGCCTTGTTGTTGGCCAGCGGCTGCCCGCCGGCCTCGATGATGCCGCGCGGGCGTTCGTACTCGGCCACCGTCACCCGGCGGTTGTAGTCGCTGGTGCGGTAGTCGTCGGCCTTGTAGCCCTGCACCCAGTTGAGGTTGGCGAAGAGCAGCGCGAACAGCACGAGGATGACCACGCCGGCCTTGCGCAGTGGTGCGTTCACGGCTTGATCACCTCCGTCATGGCGCCGTGCAACTGGGCCGGCGGCTGTTTCGGCCCGACCGCGCGATCCTGCGAGGCCGGGCGCCGGCCCGCATCGGAGATTCGGAGCAGCATGGCGACCAGTAGCCAGTTCGCCATGAGCGACGAGCCTCCGGCGGACAGGAACGGCGTTGTCTGCCCGGTCAGCGGGATCAACCCGGTGATGCCACCCACGATGACGAAGACCTGCAACCCCAGCGTGAAGGCGAGGCCACCGGCGACGAGCTTGCCGAACGAGTCGCGCACCGCGATGGCCGCGCGCAGGCCACGCTCGACGATCAGCAAATAGATCATCAGCAGCGCGGACAGTCCGAACAGGCCGATCTCCTCACCGAGGCCGGCGAAGATGAAGTCGGTGCGCACCTCGGGCACGTAGCTGGGCGAGCCGGCCCCCGGGCCGGTGCCGAACAGGCCACCGGTGCCCAGCCCCAGCAGGCCCTGGACCAGCTGATAGCTGCCGCCGGTGCGGTTGTAGTTCGCGGCGTTGAACGGGTCGAGCCACACCTGGGCGCGGTCGTAGAAGTTCGCGAACGGGCCGCCGACGGAGGCGCCCAGAAGGTACGCGATGTAGACGCCGCCGAAGAACATCAGCAGACCGATGATCAGCCAGCTCGCCCGCTCGGTGGCGACGTAGAGCGTCACCACGAACAGTCCGAAGTACAGCAGCGCCGTTCCGAGGTCCTTCTCGAACACCAGGACCAGGAGGCTGAGCA
Source organism: Actinoplanes sp. NPDC051633 (assembly GCF_040681735.1). Classification (NCBI taxonomy): domain Bacteria; kingdom Bacillati; phylum Actinomycetota; class Actinomycetes; order Micromonosporales; family Micromonosporaceae; genus Actinoplanes; species Actinoplanes sp. NPDC051633. The sequence continues at coordinate 3,045 of NZ_JBFAZH010000044.1, forward strand.
GCCAGACGGTGACCACCGGGCCGAGGTCGCGGCCGCGCGGGAAGTCGATGCCCAGGAACCGTTTGCTCGCCAGCGACAACACCTCGCGTTTGCGCACGAGGTAATACGCGAAGAACGAGACCAGGGCCAGCTTGGCGAACTCACCGGGCTGGATGGTGAACCCGCCCAGCTTGATCCACAGCTTCGCGCCGTTGATCTCCGACATGCTGGCCGGCAGCACGGCCGGGATCATCACCAGCACGATGCCGACCAGACCAAGGGTGTACGCGTACCGCGACACCACCTTGTGATCGCGGATGACCAGCAGCAGCACCGCGGCCAGGATCAGCGACGCCAGCGTCCAGGCCAGCTGCCGGCCGCTGGTGCCGGAGAAGATGCCCGGCTCCGGAAGCTTCCGGGCGATGGCCCGCGCGATGTCCAGCCGCCGCAGGAAGCCGACACCCAGCCCGTTGATCAGCGCGACCGCCGGGATCAGCACCGGGTCGGCGTAGGGGGCGGCGAACCGGACCACCATGTGCAGGCCGAAGAACAGGATGCTCAGCAGCGCCGCCGGCACCCAGAACGCCGGCGAGACCTTGTCGTACTGGTTGGCCTCGACCGTCCAGCTGTAGACGACGACCAGCACCATCGCGCAGGCCAGCAGCGCCAGCTCGGCGTTGCGGTGCGTCTTCAGCCCCGGGATACGCGGCATCGCACCCGTGGTCGAGGGTGTGGGAGCCGGTACTGCGGGCGCGGTCAAGAAGCCATCCCCAGACGTGTTGAGCGGATGCTCAGTCGACCGGCCGGCAGCCGGGCGGGTTGATGACCGGCGGTGCGGCGTCGGAGGGCGGAGCGTCCGGCGTGCTGACGGGCGCGGAGGCCGGCGCCGAGGGGGCGGTGGTCCGGCCTGGTGCGGAGGTTCCTCCGGCCGTGGTCGGCACGGCGGGTTGCGATGCGGAAACGGCCGGTGCGGCCGACGAAGACGATGTTGGCACCGGCGCGCACACCGGCTTCAGGTTGGGGTTCGTGGGGCCGTCGGCGACCAGCTCGGCGAGGCGACGCTGGGCGTCGGGCCGGCTGTCGGCGAGGATGCCCTGCTTGACCCTGTCCTGCGCGGTGGTGGTGAGGTCTTCGAGCCGCGCGTCGCTGGTCTCGTTGACGCTGGACAGGTCGAGCCCGGCGACCTCACCCGGCACGCCCCGGAATATCGCCAGCTGACCGGCGTCGGTCGCGCCGACGTAGTACTGCTTCTGGGTGTAGTTCCAGCCCAGGTAGAGGCCACCGCCGAGCATGGCGAGGAGCACGAGCAGGAGCAGACTGGTACGCACCGGATGCCGTTTCGGCTCCGGCTCCTGGCTCTCGTAGGCCGCGCCGTCCGGCTGCGCCGGGCGCGGCGGGCCCTGCAGGGCGGCGGCCCGTGCGGCGGCCGTCGAAGCATCGGCCACCGTGTTGTTGCCCCGGTCGCGAGCGGCCGCGCCGCCCACGATCGGCGCCTGCTCCATGATGTCCGCGTCGGTCGCGTCCGCGATCACCACGGTGATGTTGTCCGGCCCGCCGCCGCGCAGCGCGAGCTGCACCAGCCGCTCCACGCACGCCTGCGGGTCGGGGATGTCGCGCATGCTGTCGCCGATGGTCTCCGCGCTGACGACGCCGGAGAGGCCGTCGCTGCAGATCAGGTAGCGGTCACCCTTCAGCACCTGGCGGACCGAATACTCCGGGTCGATGTCGCGGCCGTCGAGCGCCCGGGTGAGCAGCGAGCGCTGCGGGTGGCTGCTGGCCTCCTCGGGACTGATCCGGCCCTCGTCGACCAGCATCTGGACGTACGTGTCGTCCTTGGTGATCTGGGCGAACTCGCCCTGGCGCAGCAGATAGGCCCGGCTGTCGCCGATGTGCACCATGCCGATCTTGCTGCCGGAGAAGAGCACCGCGGTCAGGGTGGTGCCCATGCCCTCGAGGTGCGGGTTGGCGTCGACCGTGTCGCGCAACGTCTGGTTGGCCGTGCCCACGGCGTGCCGGAGGGCGTCCACCAGCGCATCGCCGGGGACGTCCTCGTCCAGCGGGGCCATCGCGGCGATCACGATGTTGCTCGCGACGTCGCCGGCGGCCATCCCGCCCATGCCGTCGGCGACGGCGAGCAGCCGCGGTCCGGCGTAGACGGAATCCTGATTACCGTCTCGGATCAGACCGCGGTCGCTCTGGGCGGCGTAGCGCAGGGTCAGGGTCATGGCCGTAACTCGAGTGAAGTGCGGCCGATGCGGATCGGCACGCCTAGCGGGACGGGGGTGGGCCCGGAGACCTTACCGCGATCCAGGTAGGTCCCGTTCGTCGAGCCGAGGTCCTCGACGAACCACTGACCGTCCCGCGGCACGAGCCGGGCGTGCCGGGCCGAGGCGTAGTCGTCGGTGATGACGAGGGTGGAGTCCTCGGCCCGTCCGATCGTGATCTGTGCCTCACCAAGGGTGATCCGGGTGCCGGCGAGCTGACCGGCGGTGACGACGAGCTGACGCGCCGCCTTACCCCGTTTCGCCTTCGCCGGAGCGCCCTGCATGGCAGCACCGCCGCCCACCCCTCGGGGGGAGGCCACGATGCTCTTGGAGCGCACACCGGCGAAGAGGTCCCGGCGAATGACCCCGACCACCGTGAACACGAAGATCCACAGCAGGATGAGGAAGCCGAACCGGGCAACGGTGAGGACGAATTCAGGCAAGGAACCTAGCCGTCCACTCGGAACGTCAACGTGGTGGTGCCCAGCTGGATCATGTCGCCCGGGTTGAGCGCGACGGCGGAGACCCGCTGACCGTTCACCATGGTGCCGTTGGTCGACCCGAGATCGGTCAGCACGACCTGGCTGCCGTCGTAGTCCAGCCGGGCGTGCCGGCGGGAGATGCCGACGTCCGGCAGGCGCAGGTTGGCCTGGTCGCCACGGCCGATCACGGTCGAGCCCATCTGCAGCGGGTACGTGCGCCCGTCGCCGGACACCAGGCCGACGTTGCGGCCGTTGTGCCCGCCGCCGTGCGGCTGATAGCCCTGCTGCTGCTGGTCGTACGGTGCGTACTGCGGACCCGCGTCGTACGCGGGCTGCTGCACCGGGGCCACCTCGCCGCCGGTGTAGACCTCGGCGGTGACCCGGAACATGCCCGTGTCGAGCCCGTCGCCCCGCTCGATCTCGACTATCACGTCGCCGTAGACCGTCCAGGCCTGCTCACCGATGAACTCCGCCTGCGACTGGGCCAGCTCCTGGGCCAGTGCGGCGGCGTACGGCGCCAGCCGGCTGTGATCGTAGGGCGAGAGATCTATGACATAACGGTTCGGCACCAGCGTGCGGCCACCGGCGAGGATGGCCTTGTGCGCCTCTGCCTCCCGCTGCATGGCGTTGAGAATCTCCACCGGGTGCACGACACCCTTGAACACCTTCGCGAAGGCCCCCTCGACCAGGCCTTCCAACCGCTTTTCGAAGCGCTGCAGCACGCTCACCGGCTCCTCCTCGGGTTCCGAGGACATGATGGTATCCGGCCGCCGCTTCCGCGTCCCTGTGAAGAGCGACCGGCACTTCTGACCCTCGTATAACGCCCCTCAGCGCCGTGCTAATGTTCTCGGCGTTGCGGGGCTTCTTAGCTTCGGGATGTGACTGGGACAGCCTAATCTGTCGCAGCTCGCGATGCGTCACGGGGATGTGGCGGAATGGCAGACGCGCACGGTTCAGGTCCGTGTGTCCGAAAGGACGTGGGGGTTCAACTCCCCCCATCCCCACCAGATCAACGGCCAGGCGATCGCCTGGCCGTTCGTCGTTGAGGCACCCCGGACACGCCACGATCCGGTGATTCGATCGGGCGCGTCCGAAATTTTCGGGGGTGCGCGCCGGGGGCTATGCTCGCGGCTGTTTCTGTAGGTCTGGGTTGGGAGCTTTCGTGGGTGTCGCCCTGGTTACCGGGTCCGGAGGACTGATCGGCTCGGAGGCGGTCCGCCACTTCGCCGGGCTCGGGCTCGACGTCGTCGGCATCGACAACGACATGCGGCAGGAGTTCTTCGGGGCCGAGGCCTCGACCGCGTGGAACGTGCGGAAGCTCGCCGACGAGCTCGGTGCCTCGTACTCCCATCACGGCATCGACATCCGCGACCGGGACGCGCTCACCAAGATCTTCCAGCGCTACGGCAAGGACCTGGCCGTGGTCATCCACACCGCGGCGCAGCCGTCGCACGACTGGGCCGTCCGCGACCCCTTCACCGACTTCGACATCAACGCCACCGGCACGCTGAACATCCTGCAGAACGTGCGGGACCATGCCATCGACACCCCGGTGATCCACTGCTCGACCAACAAGGTCTACGGCGACCGGCCCAACACGCTGCCCTACACCGAGCTCGAAACGCGCTGGGAGCTGCCCGAGGACCACCCCTACTTCCTGGGCATCACCGAGGACATGTCGATCGACCAGTGCCTGCACTCGGTGTTCGGCGCGTCGAAGGTCGCGGCGGACGTCATGGTCCAGGAGTACGGCCGCTACTTCGGCATGAAGACCGCCCTGTTCCGCGGCGGCACGCTGACCGGGCCGGCCCACTCCGCCACCGAGCTGCACGGCTACCTGGGCTACGTGATGCGCTGCAACATGGAGCGCCGCGTCTACAAGATCTTCGGGTACAAGGGCAAGATGGTCCGCGACTCGATCCACAGCCACGACGTGCTGACCGCGTTCGAGGCGTTCTTCCGGGCCCCGCGCTCGGGCGCCGTCTACAACCTGGGCGGCGGCCGCTTCTCCAACTCGTCGCACCTGGAGGCCTTCGCGCTGGCCGAGAAGATCTCCGGCCAGGAGATGCGCACCGAATACGTCGAGGACAACCGGGTCGGCGACCACAAGTGGTGGATCGGGTCGAACGCCCGCTTCGAGGCCGACTACCCGGAGTGGAAGCAGGTCTACGACGTGCCGATGATCCTGCAGGAGATCTACGAGGCCAACGTCGGCAAATGGGTGCCGCAGACATGATCGACAAGGGCAAGGGCAACGTGCTGGGCGTCCTGGTCGACATCGTCGACTACGAGGCGGCCACCGCCCGGATCCTGGAGGCGGCCCGCGAGCGCCGGCCCTACGCGGTCACGGCGCTGGCCGTGCACGGTGTGATGACCGGCGTCCAGGACCCGGCCCACAACGCCCGGCTCAACTCGTTCGACCTGGTCACCCCCGACGGCCAGCCGGTGCGCGGCGCGCTCAACCTGCTGCACCACGCCCAGCTCGGCGACCGGGTCTACGGCCCCACGCTGACCTTGCGGGTGCTGGAGCAGGCGGCCGCCGAGGGGCTGCCGGTCTACCTCTACGGCTCCACGCAGCCGACCCTCGACCGGCTCGTCCCGGCGCTCGAGGGCAAGTTCCCGGCGCTGAAGATCGCCGGCGTGGAGGCGTCCAAGTTCCGCGGCGCCCAGCCGGGCGAGCCGGCCGAGATCGCCGAGCGCATCAAGGCCTCGGGCGCCCGCATCGTGCTGGTCGGGCTCGGCTGCCCGCGCCAGGAGGTCTTCACGTACGCGATGCGTCCGCTGCTCGACATGCCGCTGCTGGCCGTCGGCGCCGCCTTCGACTATCACGCCGGCCTGTTGAAGAACCCGCCCGCCTGGATGCAGAAATACTCGCTCGAGTGGCTCTGGCGGCTGGGTCTGGAGCCCAAGCGCCTGTGGCGGCGATACATCCTGCTGAACCCGAACTATCTGGCGCGGCTCGCCGCCCAGCGCTCGGGCGCGTGGAAGGCGACGCCGCCGCCGGCCACCGACGAGCCGGTGCAGGGCTTCGCGGTCTGAGAACGATGCCGGGACCCCTGGTGACAGAGGCCCCGGCCGACCTCCCCAGGTCGAGTCCGTGACCCGACACTAGGGCCCTCGTCACGTCTCAACAAGGGTGATTGTCCACTTCGCCCAGAGGGTTGATCACCCGGCGTGAACGTTCGGGAACGTAGCGTTCCCCCTAGGGGAGACGCTCGGTGGTAACCCGGTTCCGCGACTTGCGCGATCGGTGAAGTCTGGTCGATGTGAGCATCACGACTGACATCGCCCTGATCGGCGCCCTCGCCGTTGTCTGGATCGCCGCCGGGCTTCTGGCCGACGGCCTGCCGACCGCGCTGACGGCCGCGGCGATGCGCCGGCGTGCCGCTCTGCTGTCCACTCTGGTCGGTGTCGGTGGGCTCGTCTTCCTGGCCGCGCCGGTGATCACCACGATCATGGCCGGCCCGTCCCCCGCGGCCACGGCGCTGCTGCTGGCTCTCGTACCCGCGATCGTGGTCCTGACCGTCACCCGGCGGCGCCTCGGCCAGGTCCGTCGCGGCGCGGCGGCGCTCGCCTCGGCGCACGCGCCCATCCCGCCCGGCCTGCTCGCCGCGGCCGCGCACCCGCTGATCGCCGCGCCGCTCCAGGTCGCCGGCCTGACCGCGCTGATCGGCCTGCCCATCGCCGCGGGCCTGGTGGGCAGGCCAGGCGTCGAGGTGTCCGGCGCGGTGGTGGCCGGCATCGCGGTCACCGTGGCCGGTGTCGCCGTGACCGCCATCGCCATCCGGCACGGGCTGCGGCACAGCCGCCTCAGCGTCGGCGTGATCGCCCCGCTGAAGCGGCTGCCCAAGCAACTGGTGCCGTGAGGAGGGCCTACTTCTTGCGGGCTTCCTGCACGTAGAGCAGCTCGAGGATGGACCGGGCCGCCTCGAACCAGCGGTCCAGCCACTCCGACGGCGGCATCACGCCGCGGGCCGGCAGCTCCAGCAACAGCCCGCGCAGCAGCGGGTGGTCCGCCATCGACGACGACGTGGACGGCACGTCGGCCCAGCTCGACGACGAGAAGACCGGCTCGGTCAGGCCCTGCATGTCCAGCGACGGCAGCTTGGCGGCACGATCGAGCGCGCTGGACGGCTCGAGACCCTGGGTGAGGCCCGGCGAGCGCGTCGGCAGCGGGGCGCTGTCACGACGGGTGACCAGCTCACCGTCGGTGTCGGAGGACAGGGACGCCTCCCGGCGGTTCTGCCGGTACGCACTGACCCCGCCGCTGAACCGGTCCTGCGCCGTCGCCGATCCGTTGCTCAGGTTCTCGGAACCCATGTTCATCGTTGCCTCGCCTGAAGTGTCCAACCCGCGGTCCGGCCCGCGCTTGTTCAGTGCAACGAGACGGGTGCGTTCCGGCGACGGCAAATGGGACAAATGGACGGCCAGCGTCAGGGACCCCGGTGACCGTAAGCGATCACCGGGGTGCGGCCCATCGTGGGACTCAGAGGTCGAACTCGCCGTCCTTGGCTCCGCCGACGAACGCATCCCATTCCGCGGCGGTGAAGATCAATGCGGGTCCGGTGGGGTTCTTCGAGTCGCGGACCGCGATCGCGTCGTCGACGAATGCCACCTCGACGCAGTTGTCGCAGTTCGGCCCGCTCCAGGAACTCTTGAACCACTGTGCGCTGCTCAGGTCGAGCCTGAATCCCTTGGTCGTGATCTCCACAAAGGCTCCTTCATCAACATCGCGAGCATCCTCGTCGACTCCTCCGGGCCGAGGGCCGCCGAGGCGAGGGCGTCGAAGATCGAGTGGTACTTCTTCAACTCCTCTTCCTTCTCCAGGAAAAGCCCTCCGGTCGCGTTCTCGGCGTACACCACGTCCGCATCCCCCGGATCGGGGAAGTCGAGGATCGTGAACGGGCCGTCCATGCCGGCGTGCGCACCGGCGGCGAACGGCAGCACCTGGAGCGTGACGTTCGGCTGCTCGTGCACCTCGATCAGGCGGGCCAGCTGCTCGCGCATCACGTCATCGCCGCCGACCGGCCGGCTGAGCACCGCCTCGTCCAGCACGACGTGTAGATCGACGGCATCGTCCTGGGTCAATAACGACTGCCTCGCGAGCCGGACATGCACCCGTCGATCGATTTCCTTGACGGAGTCACTCGATCGAGCGGCACGGATCATCGCCAAGGCGTAATTCTCCGTCTGCAGCAATCCCGGAATGACCTGCTGCTCATATGTACGCACCCTGCGGGCGGCCGCCTCGAGCCCGACATACGCGCCCACCAGGACCGCGCTGTAGGGATGCCACCATCCCTTTTGCCGTGCTTCGCGGGCTATCTGAACCAGTTCCTGGGCTTCGTGAGTTTCCACGCCATAAAAGGTCAGCAGCTCGGACACATCGCGCGGAGTTGCGCTGTTATGTCCGGTTTCGATTCGCGACACCTTCGAGGGAGAGAACCCCAGCCGCTCGGCCACTACGTCTATCGTGACGCCGGCCGCTTCGCGATGTCGTCGCAGTTCTGCACCCAGTCTTCGGCGGCGGATGGTGGGACTTCGACGGGCATTCACCAGCCCAGTGTTCCGTTGATCTTTTGTCGGTACAACCGTCCACCGTGATCAAACAATCACGGACGGCTGACATGCAACTTGCATCAATACGGAAGGTAGTGCAATCTCTTCGGTATGGCTCGCGTCACTTCTTGTTCGGAAGTGATCAGGGCGGAGAACCGGACCCCTCAGTGCGCCGATGTCCATGTTGGAGCCGACACCGGGCACACTGGAGCATCCCTCATCGCAGTGCCGTATTTGCCACCCCGCGACGGTTTCAGGACAGGAGATGACGTGCTACCTCGGTCCGGCGATGTCATACACGTGACGAAGGCGGCCAGTGTCCAGTTCACGGCGCCGATGCTGTTCCGCGTCATTCGGGTGCACGACTGGCCCACCTACGACGGCTGGATCTGGCTGGACGGCTACGAGCTCAACGCGGGCGGGGACGCGGTCGAGCGACGATCGATTTTCGTGCAGGTCAACGGTCTGCGTCAGGTCGGCAAGGCGCCGGACCCGCGGACCCGCAACAGCCGCCAGCCCGGCCACAGCACCGGCCCGATCCGGGTGCGCACGCCCCGCTGAGATCTATCCGGCGGTCGGCGTCGTGGTCTGCGGCGACGTCGGCGGAGTGGTCCGCTCGGCGGCGACGACGAGCGTGACGGTGGTGCCCGACGGCACCTCCTGACCCTCGGGCGGGTCACTGTCGATCACTGTGCCCGGCGTCGCCTCGCCGTTGCGGACGATCACCCGGAAGGTGAGACCGCGCCGCACGAGCGCCTGCTGTGCCTCCCCCTGCGACAGACCGACCAGCGCCGGCACCGCGACCTCGGTGTCGGCGGGCTCGGTGGTCGCCGCAGTGGTGGTCGGTGGCGTCGTGGTCGGCGCGGTCGTGGTCGGCTCCGTGGTCTCCGGCGCCCGGGTGGTCGCCGTGGCGGGAGCGGACGGCGCCGCCGGTTCCGTGTCGCCGTCCTCCGCACTCGTGATCAGGTAGATCCCCCAGCCCAGTGCGCCCAAAAGGATCAGCGCGACGATCCCCACCACGATCGGCATCCACCACTTGCGGCTCGACTCGCCCGGCGGAGGTGGCGGCGCTCCGTCCCAGCTCGAGGTGGCCCAGTCGTCCTGGCTCGGCCGCGGCGCGCGCACCTTGGCACGGCCGGCCCAGGCGGCGTCGTCGGCGGCCCAGCCCCCGGCCTGAGCGCCGGGCATCACCGCGGTGGCGTCCGGGCGGGCGGGAGTGTCCGGGCGGGCGGGAACGTCCGGGCGCGGCGTCACGACGGTCGCATCGTCCGGGTGATTCTGCTGCACCCGGTTCTGGTCGTCGTCATCGTCGTCGAACGGCGAGAACTGCCGGGTCTCGTCGGACATCCGCGGCTCCCTCTCATCCTCAGGCCCAGCAACGTACCCAATCTTGACGGACCTGAGCAGTGAGCGTGGGGCAATGAGACGCCTTCGGTCCGGTCAGGGGTGGTGGCGGGGCTGAGGACGGCGTTCGCGGCTGTCGTCCGGTCCCGCTACAGTGCCGCGCATGGCGGCGAAGGGTGTGACTACTCAGGTGGCCGTGGCGGCCGGGGTGGCAGCCGCGACGGGCGCCGCTCAGCTCGGCCTCGGCTACGGCCTGGGCGTGGTGGTCTGGCCGGTCGCGCCCACCGGTGATGACAGCGTCTGGCTGGGCAGCCTCGGCTGGGCGACGTGGATCGCGGCCAGCTCGACGGTCTTCGGCGCGATGATCGCGGCGGCGCTGCGCGGCGAGCCGACTCGGCCCTCCGGGCCCTTGCGATTGGCGTTCTCCTGCGCGGCGGGGATCGGTGCGCTGCTCACGGTCGCGCTGGTCGCGCTGCCGGCTCGTTCCGCGGTACGCGCCGGCGGGTCGTTGCCACCGCAGACCACGGCGGCCGTGTACGCGCTGATCGGCGTCGCGTTCGGCATCGTCATCGCGTACTGGGCGGTGGTCTCGGGCCCGGTGGCGGCCAACCTGATCGGCACGTCGGCATACCTGTGGACACTGGCCGCGACGGCCATCGTGGTGGAGCTGACCGGCGGCCGTCCCGCGGCGACGTACCTGACCAGCTGGCAGTTCGCGCCGCTGGGCGACGACCAGCGGTACGGCACGATCTACTGGCCGAGCGCGCTGATCACGGTGTTCGCCGCGTTCCTGCTCGGGGTCATCGCGGCCGCGCCGGCGGTCAAGCGCGGCGACCTCGGGGTGGGCACGGCGCTGTCCGGCGCGGTCGGGCCGGTGCTGGTGGCGGCGGCGTTCCTGCTGCTCGCGCCGCAGCTGACCGGTGCTGTGGGTCAGCTGCAGTCCGCGTATCTCATCGCGCCCTACGCGGTGCTCTCTGGCCTGGCCGGCTCCGCGCTGATGGTCTCCCGTGGGCAGCGGGCCGCCCAGCGTGAGCGTGACGAGTTGCACCGTCCGGCGCCGCCGGCCGCCAGTGGCTCGGCGGCTGTTCCGGCCGGGGAGGCGCCTGCCCGGTCCAGGTCGGGGTCGCGGTCGGGACCGGAGTCGGAGTCGGAGTCGCGGTCGCGGTCGGAGTCGGAGTCGGAGTCGGGGTCGCGCAGGTTCGGCCGGGCGCCGAGGCCGCGTGGGGCGAGTTCCGTGGCTGCGCGCGAGGAGCGTGCCGCAGCTGAGCGGGAAGAGCGCGCCGCGGCCGAGGAGCGTGCCGCAGCTCAGCGCGGGGAGCGTGCCGCGGCTGCCGGTGAGGAGCCGACCGCCGAGCTGCGTCCCGCCGGATCCGGCCGCGCGCCGGCACAGCGCGAGGAAGAGCCACACGAAGAGAAGCCGCGCCAAGAGGGATCCGCCGCCGCGGCCAAGCGTGCTGCGGCGCCCAAGCCCGCCGGCGCGCCGCGGCCGGGGGGGACCGCTGGAGCCAGGCCGGCCGAGAAAGGCGATGTGAAGCCGTCCATCGCCGCTCGCCTGCGCCGCGACAAGGGCCGGACGCAGGACGACGTGGAAACCGCCGAACTCAAGATCCCTCGCAAGTCGACCGTCGCGGCTCCCCCGGCCAGCCCGCCCATCGCGGAGATCAACCCCGGCGACAAATAGCCGGCACAGCCTGTGGACGCCGCGGGAAAAGTGTCATACCGACCGCCTAACCTTCAGCCCACCCAGTGCCCGGGGTGGGGGAGGCGGCGGCGGGGTGGGCAACGCAAGCCGGCTGAGTGGGAACGCCGCGGCGGGTGGCGCTCGATCGTCACGCCACCGGCCAGGTGTGCACCGGCTGGTTCGCGTGTTGCAGCAGGCTGTATCGCAGCAGCATGTCGTGCAGCGCCGCCGCCCGGTCCAGCCCCCGGTGTCGTTCCGCCGCGCACACCGCCTCCGACTGCCACACCGCGCCGTTGCGCCGCGTCCGGCAGCGGTCCTCGATCACGCCGAGCAGACGGTCCCGGTCGGCCGCCCGCACCCCGTACTTCTCCAGCCCGAGGTACGCCTTCGGCAGCAGCTCCCGCCGCACCAGGTCGGTGACCGGCAGCCCGCCCAGCCCGGGCCAGCGCACGTCCGCCTCGATCCCCCACCGCGCCGCCTCGTGGAAGTTCCGCTCCGCCACCTCGAACGGCAGGCGTGACCAGATCGGCCGTTCCTCCTCGGCGAGCTGCCGCACCACCCCGAAGTAGAAGGCGGCGTTGGCCAACAGGTCGACCACGGTCGGGCCGGCCGGCAACACCCGGTTCTCCACCCGCAGGTGCGGGCGACCGTTCATGATCCCGTAGACCGGCCGGTTCCAGCGATAGACCGTCCCGTTGTGCAGGCACAGCTCGGCCAGTTTCGGCACGCCGCCGTCGCGCAGGACGGCCAGCGGGTCCTCCTCGTCCAGCACCGGCAGCAGGGGCGCGAAGAACCGTACGTTCTCCTCGAACAGGTCGAACACCGACGTGATCCACCGCTCGCCGAACCACACCCGCGGGCGTACCCCCTGGATCTTGAGCTCGTCCGGCCGGGTGTCGGTGGCCTGCTCGAAGAGCGCGATCCGGGTCTCGGCCCACAGCCGGCGACCGTAGAGATAGGGCGAGTTCGCGCCGATCGCCACCTGCACCGCGGCGATCGCCTGCGACGCGTTCCAGTGCGCGGCGAATGCCTCCGGTGGGACCTGCAGGTGGAATTGCACGCTGGTGCACGCCGCCTCGGGGGCGATCGAGTCGGTGGCAGTGGTCAGCCGCTCCTCGCCGCGGATGTCCACCACGAAGTCCTCACCGCGCGCGCCGGCCATCTGATCGTTCAGGGCCCGGTAGCGCTCGTTGGCCGACAGGTTGTCGAGCACCAGGTGCTCCTGGGTCAGGGTGGGCAGGCAGCCGATCATCACGATCGTGCAGTCCGCCTTGCCGGCCCGGTCCTCGGCGCGGGCCAGGCTCTCCAGGATGTCCGCCTCGTAGTCGGCGAAGCCCCGCCCGGAAATCAGCCGCGGCCGGGCGTTCAGCTCGAGATTGAACTGGCCCAGCTCGGTCTGGAACGACGGGTCGGCCAGGTTGGCCAGGATCTCGGCGTTGCGCATGGCCGGCTCGGCGTCCGGGTCCATCAGGTTGAGCTCGATCTCGAGGCCGGTGGTACGGCCTTCCGCGTCCAACGCGTCGTCGTCGAGCATCTGGGCCAGGGCCTCGAGGCAGCGGTGGACCTTTTGCCGATGGGCGGGGCGATGCCTCGGGGTGAACGCCGGCACGGAGAGATCCTTGCCCATCAGCCCCGCCTCCCATCACCGCGCAGTGACCGGACGTACGCACTGGGTTCACCTAAGCATCTGATGGGAGCCCTCGCCACCAATGCGACGAGGCGCCGTCCCCCGTCCAGGGGGC
>NZ_JBFAZH010000045.1:0-16033 GCF_040681735.1 Actinoplanes sp. NPDC051633
TAATGAAGACAAGTTATATATCACTAGATTAACAGAACGGATAAAACGCTCAAATGAGCATAAAATCAATATTGTCTCGGCGGGCGGTGTCGTCCACGGCCGCCGACACGTCGGCGGTCAGCGCGTCGAGCCGGGCCAGGTCGACGTAGCGCACCTCGCGCAGCCCGGCCAGCCGACCCTGGTGGCGGCGCAGCTCGGCGAGTTGGGCGACCCAGCCGTCGGTGCCGGTCGGCGTCTCGCCGCGGACCCGGCGGATGAGCGCCTCGACCTCGGCCGCCTCGGTGGCGACGGCGGAGGCGGCCTGGGCGGTCAGCTCCTGGACGGTCTCGAACTCGTCGAGCACCTGGGCGGCGGTGGCCCGCACCTCGGCCAGCGGGGTGCGGAGGTCGCCCAGCTCTGGCTCGCCGAGCCAGTGGTAGTGATCGAAGATCCGGGCACAGGCCGCGACCATCGCCTCGAATACCGGCCCGGAGGGCGCCATCTCCTGCGCCATGCGGGCGACCGACAGGCACTCGGAGATGCCGCGGACCAGCTCGGCGTTGCCGATGCGCTCCAGGGGACCGGTGCCCACGGGTTGAGCGGCCGCGTACGTGTCCGACACGAACGGCGTGCGCCACACCTGCATCGGGTGCACGCGGGCCGGCTCCTCCGACATCTCGCGGAAGGCGACCAGAGTGCCGTCGTCGAAGATCGAGTAGCCGTGGCACGCGATCGGCGTGGCGACCTCTTTGCGGATCATGTTGTAGGGCAGCAGCAGATAGGAGCCGGCGGTCCGGGCGTGGAAGACGTAGAGCACGTCCTCGCCGTTGACCGATCGGATGGTGCGCTCGAACTCCAGATCGGAGACGTCCGCGTCGAACTTCTTGTGGACGCCGGTCGCGAGGTAGTAGCCACCCGGGAAGATGATCCCGTGGTCCTCGGGCAGTCGCTGGCAGGCCTGTCCGATGCCGTCCAGCCGGACCACGCCACGGGTGCGCGTGTTGTAGACCAGGTAGCGCCAGGCGTCCTCTTTGTACGGACGGATCCGGAGCAGAATTAGCGGGCCGATGCGGGCGTACCGGATGTCGGCGTCGGCCAGGCTCTGCAGCGGCTCGTCGACCGGCTCGGAGTAGACGCCCTCGCCGTCGGACGTGTTGTTCTCGACCTTGACGGTGAGGGTGCCGCCGACGGTCTCGACGAAGACCGCGTCCTCGATGGACACATGCGGATGCTTGCCCTGCACGTGTTGCTCGCGGGTCGTCTCGGTCCACTCGAAGTCGTGCGCGGGCGGGAAGACGTGGTCGCGCTCACCGCGATTGTCCAGATAGGAGACCGAGCCGGAGGGATCCACCCGCCATCGCAGCACGCGCAGGTCGTCGGCCCGCGGCCCGGTCTGGAAGACGGCCAGCAGCAGGCCTTCCAGCCGCCGCAGCTGCATGAGCTTGGCCTGCTGGTAGTAGCGGTACAACTCGGCGAAGTCACGCTGGAAGCCGGTGTCGGTGAGCAACCCGGGTATGCTGACGGCGGGCTCGAACCGGAAAGAGTCCCCGTCGCGGGTGAGACCGTGCACGGCGAACACGTCGTCCACAGTGGTCTCGGAGCGCAGCCCGATGAACACGTTGTAGCCGAACAGCATCGCGCCGCCGACCTGCGCGATGTCCCGTGGCACACAGTTGTTCTCGGTACGCACCCGCTCGGTGCCGAGCAGTCGCAGCTCGGCACCGCCGAAGGTGGTGACCCGCCGGGCATTGAGTGCATCGGCCCGACGGCCCAGCTCGGCGCACTGCTCGCCGAGCCGGGCCCGGAGAACCTCATAGGTTCCCGCGTCCAGCGTTGTTTCAGTCACTTGTGGTTGGTCTCCGCCTCGGCCTTCAACTGCTTGGCCAGATACGCCGCAAGCGTGGTGTTGCTGAGATCGGCCGTGCTCACCGAGCCGAGCACCTTGGCCAGATCGGCCGGCAGCGACTCGTCGCCGTTCACGTACGGCGTGGCCAGCCCCTGCACCACCGTCGAGTTGCTCACCAGGCCGTCGATGCTCTTGCCCATCGTGATCGAGCCGAGCAGCTTGTCGAAGAAGACGCTGTCGCCGCCGACGATGTCGATGTCGGCCTTCTCCAGCCCGGCCGCGATCACCATGGCCTGCGACTCGGCGATGTCCTTGTGGACACTGATGCCGGCCAGCCGGATCTCCTTCTCCATCTCCAGCCGCAGCCGGAACTCCTCGTGCCCGCGGGACGCCTCGTCCAGCGCGGCCATCGCCGCGGCCTTGTCGGTCAGGCCCTCGGCCTCGCCCTTGAGCTTCTCGCGCATGCCGTCCGCGGCGGCCAGTGCCTTCTCCCGCGCGACGGCGGCCTCGGCGCGGCCGACCTTCTCGATGGCCTCGGCGTTGCGCTCGTTGACCTGCACCTCGGCCAGGCCCTTGGCGGCCTCCTCGGCCTGGGTGCCCTCGGCCAGCCGGATCTTGGACCGGGCGTCCAGCTCGGCGGCTTGCTGCCGGGCCTCGGCCAGCACGATCGCCTCGCGGGCCTTGAACGCGGCCGCCTGCTCCGCGGCCTCGGCCGCCTTGATGTCCTTGACCAGGCCCTCCTGGGCCTCCGCCTCGGCCGCGATGATGACCGACTGCCGGGTGCGCTCGGCCTCCTCGACGACCCGGAGGCGCTTGATGTTCTCCTCCTGCTCGGCGACCGTCTTCTCCACGGCGATCCGCTCGCGCACGACCTCGGCCATGGACCGCTTCTCGACTTCTAGGTCTTTGTCCTTGGCGAGCGTGGACAGCTCCACCTCGCGCTGGCGGGAGACGACCTCGAGCATCCGGTCCTTCTCGATGCGCTCGGTCTCGATCGCGATCACGCGTTCCTTGTTCTTCTCCGCCACCGCGATCTCGCGAGCCTGGTTCTCCCGCTGGATGCCGAGCTGCTCGTCGGTGCGCAGCGCGGCGGCGTGCGCCTTGAGCCGTTCCTGTGCCTGCACCAGCTCGATCTCGGCGCTCTCGCGGGCCCGCATGGTCTCGATCTCGCGGTGCTGCTTGATCTCCGCATCGGCCTGCCGGCGCTGCAGCTCGAGGATCGTCTCCTTGGCGTCGACGTCCTGCCGGGTGATCTCCTTCTCCTCGTTGCGCCGGTAGTCGTTGGTCTTCACCGCCTCGATCGCGGTCAGCTCGGTGATCTTGCGAATGCCCTGCGCGTCGAGGATGTTCTTCGGGTCCAGCGAGTGCAGCGGCGTCTGCTCGAGGAAGTCGATCGCCGCGTCCTCCAGGCTGTAGCCGTTGAGGTCGGTCCCGATCACCTCGATGATCTGGTCGCGGAAGTCGTTGCGCCGCGTGTAGAGGTCGACGAAGTCGAGCTGCTTGCCGACCGTCTTGAGCGCCTCGGAGAACTTCGCGTTGAACAGCTCCTGCAGCGTGGTCTCGCTGCTGGCCCGCTCAGTGCCGATCGCCTGCGCCACCTTGATGACGTCCTCGGTGGTCTTGTTGACCCGCACGAAGAAGGTGATCCGGATGTCCGCCCGGATGTTGTCCTTGCAGATCAGGCCCTCGCGGCCGGTGCGGGTGATCTCGATGGTCTTCACCGAGATGTCCATCGTCTCGGCCTTGTGCAGCACCGGGAGCACGACCGCTCCGGTGAAGGTCACGTCGACACGGCGCACCTTCGACACGATCAGCGCCTTGCCCTGCTCGACCTTGCGGAACATGCGGCTGAGGAAGAAGACGACACCGAGAGCGATGAGAACGACGACGGCGACCAGAATCCCGAAGCCGGTGGAGATGACGTCCATGCAGGTTCCTTACTTTTCGCCTAGAGCGACATCGGTGGGCACGACCCAGAAGAACTCGCCCTCGGGGTCCACGTCGTAGAGCACGGCGGTCATGCCGGCGCGCAGGTTGTCGGCGCCGGTCTGGCGCACCTGGACGATCGCCGACGAGCCGTCCGGCGCGTGCACCTCGGCCTGGCCGAACGTGCGGGTCACGGTGCCGGTGCGGATCACGCAGGTGAGTCCGATGAAATCGGCGCGAGAGGCGGCCGGGCCGTGCGGCCACATGCGGCTCAGCCCGATCAGCGCCAGCCGGGTGATCAGCCAGGCGGCGACGATGCTCGCGATCAGCACCAGCCACAGCGGCAGCATGGTGAGCAGCTCGGCCCCGGCCAGGCTGCCGAACCAGCCGACCACGACGAGCAGGGAGAAGATCACCGAGACGGGTACGCCGGTGAGGCCGAGGAAGGCGAGCGGGCCGGCGCCGGCGTCGCCGCCGTCGGCCTCGGTGTCCGGGTCGGCTCCGCCGGCGATCACGACGATCCAGTAACCGATCACCACGATGAGTAGCGGGGTGAATACGACGGTGGGAAAACTGAGCGCCGCGTCCACGAACCCGCCCATGCGCCGCCCCCGCCCCAGCCTGCAGTGATGACCCTCGGAGCCGCCCGCCCCGGAGGTGGCCTCGATGATGTCAGCAACGGTCAATGACCCGCTGCCCCGCATTCGACCACGCTTCGTCACCTAGACGGCTCATGAACTACCCAAAGTCACGGATCTGCCTCTTCATGGCCCGTGTCGATCGTCCGCCAGGATGCAGTTGAGCTGGGCCGTTGAGTCAGATTCGGCAACCAGCCTTGCATCACTCTTCGTAGCGATCTACCGTTCGGCAGTCGCAGATTTCCGATGAAGGACTGGTCCGCATGCCGCAGCCCGAAGTACATCTTGTGTTCGGTGCCGCCGAAGCCGCCGCGGAGTTGGGGGTGGTGGCCGACGCCATGCGCCAGGCGAGTCTGGTGGCGCCGGTGCTGATCGCGACCGCGTCCGCGTACCCGGATCTGGATCTGCGGCCGGACCTGACCATCGAGGCCGAACCGCTCGCGGGCCTGATCCCGGCGCTCGCCGGCCTGTGGGCCCTCCGGACGCCGGCCGTGGTGCTGGTCGCTGCGGACGACCCCGCCGGGATGGCCGCGGCGATGGCGGCGGCCTGGTGCGGGCTGCCGGTGGCACACCTGGGCGCCGGGGTCCGCGAGGACGGCGCCGGCATCGACTTCCCGGGCGAGACGCACGGCCGGCTGGTCGGGCAGGTCGCGGCCCTGCACCTGGTGGCCCGGCCGGTCGACGCGATGAACCTGCTCGACGAGGGAATCCCGGCCGGCGACCTGCTGATCACCGGGAACGACACCCTGGCACCGCGGCGCGCGGCCCAGGCCGTGGCCGCGCTCGCCGGGTTGACGCCGCGCCCGGCCCCGATGCCGGTCGTGATCGCGAACGCGGCGGCTCGGTTCGGTGGCTGACGTGGATGTGATCGACTTCTACACGGAGTCGTGGACCAGCGACGACCGGGACGGCGTACGGCGGGTGCTGGACCCGGGCGTCGAGGTCGAGTGGAACCTGGACGCCCCGGTCGACGACGAGGAGCTGGTGCAGACGCTGCACCGGATCGCGGCCTTCGCCGACTCGGTCACCGTCGTGTCCCGGGCTCGCCGCGACGACGGCGGCCTGCTGATCTACGACCTGGTGGCGCCGTTCGGCACGGCCCGGGTGGCCGAGTTCGTCACCGTGTCGGGCGGCCGGATCACGCAGATCCGGCAGGTGTACGACGTGGTGGCGATCGACCGTTACTTCCCCGGGCTGTACCTGAACTGACGCCGCTCAGGCGGGGTGCACCCGGTCGAGGAAGGCGAACAGCGTCGCCCAGTGCCGCTTCTCGGCCTCTTCGCGGTACGCCGCGGTGTCCGACATCGTGAAGCCGTGCGGCGCGTCCTCGTACAGCTCGGAGGTGTATCGGACGCCGGCCTCGTCCAGGGCCGCCTCGAGCGTCTTGATCTGGTCGGCGGACATCGAGTGGTCGTGGTCGGCGTGCGCCAGATACAGCTCGCCGGTGATCGAGCCGACGTGCAGGTGCGGGCTGTCCGGCTGGTCGGTGACGGTGCGGCCGGCGTGGTAGCTGGCGATGCCCCGGACCCGGTCGGGGTACGCCTCGATCACCCTGAGCGCGTTCATCCCGCCCATGCAGTAGCCGACGATCACCACCGGACCCGCGGCGACGCCCTCCTGCCCGGCGAGGAAGTCCAGGTACGACTGCGCGTCCCGGGTGATCCGAAGGGTGTCCAGCGCGTGGACCAGCGGCATCACCTGGCCGAAGATCTCGCCGCGGCGGTCCGGGTCGGCCAGGCCGTCGAGGTCGACCAGCGGCGAGCGCCCGCCGCGGTAGAGCGTGTTCGGCACCAGCACGGCGTACCCGCGCTCGGCGATCCGCCCGGCCATCTCGCGCAGCCGCGGCCGCAGCCCGAACGCGTCCATGAAGATCAGCACGCCGGGGAACGGCCCGTCGCCGTCCGGCCGCACCAGGAACCCGTCCGCGACCCCGTCGCCGGTCGTGATGTCCACCGAGATCTCCACCATGCGCCTCAACTTACTGTGCAACCGGGGATGCGTCCCCATCAACGTCGGTACGCTGTCCTCATGGCCGTCCGATTGCGCGCTGACGCGGAGCGCAACCGTGTCGCGCTCCTCGCCGCCGCCCGCCAGGTCTTCAGCGAGCAGGGGCTGGAGGCGTCCCTGGACGAGATCGCCCGCCGCGCCGGCGTCGGCAACGCGACGTTGTACCGCCGGTTCCCCACCCGGCAGGATCTCATCGCGGCCGTCTTCGCGGATCGGAAAGCGACACACGTGGAGCTCGGCGACCGCGCGCTGGCGCATCCCGATCCCTGGCAGGGCTTCGTCGGCTACCTGACCGGGCTGTGCGAGATGCAGGCCGAGAACAGGGGCCTCGGCGAGCTGCTGGTGACCGTCAACTTCGACGGCGACGAGCGGCTGACCCAGTTGCGCACGACCTCGCAGCGCCGCGCCCGCGAGGTGATCGAGCGGGCGCAGGCGGCGGGCGCCCTGCGGGCCGACTTCGACCTGGGCGACCTCTGGCGCATCCTGATGGCCAACGCCGGCGTCCTCGAACGCTCCCACGACGCCACGTCATGGCGGCGCCAGCTCACTCTGGTGCTCGAGGGACTGTCACCGCGCTGACCGCTCGTCAGGCGAAGCCGCGCCCGGCCTCGGTCAGGGATCGGCTCACCACGTCGGCCAGGCGGACCCCGGACTGCTGATCCAGCCAGACGTCCAGCGCCACGCGCAGCGCCGTCAGGAACGCCGCGGCGGTGAGCCGCGCGCGTACCCCCATGGGGTCAGCGCCCGGGGTTCGCGCCGCGATCTCCGCGCTGAGCTCGCGCTCCAGGCCGGCGAAGGTGTTGACGTGCTGCGCGTTCAACGCGGCGCTCTTGCGCAGCAGGCGCCAGCGCAGCACCGCCTGCGGATCGAGATCGCCCAGGTCGCGGTAGAAATCCGCCGCGGCGGCGCTGAGCGCCGCCCAGGCCGGCTCCTCGGCCGGCCGCTCGCGGACCGCCGTGATGAGCCGGCCCATCCGCTCGAAGTCGCCGTAGAGCAGGGCCTGCTCCTTGTTGGCGAAGTAGTTCGAGAACGTCCGGCGGGACACCCCTGCCGCGTCCGCGATCGCCTCGACCGTCACCCGCTCGGCGCCCTGCTCGATGGCCAGCCGCACCGCGGCCTCGTGCAGGGCGAGCCGGGTGGCGGCCTTCTTGCGTTCGCGCAGCCCGACTGTCATGGCGGAAAGCCTAGCCAGGAAAGTGATCCAGTTCCCACAGGGAAATATTGCGCACTGGGCAACGTTTGGCGATCGTTGTATGTGGCACACATCGGAACTTGATCAACCGTTCCGACAACCCGATCCTGGAGGCCGCGCGATGAGCGCCCCGACCCTGACCGTCCCCGCCGAACCGGGGGCGATGAACCACCGCGAGATCCTGGAGGCCCTCAGCGGCCTGCTGCTCGCGCTCTTCGTCGCGATGTCCAGCGCCACCATCGTCTCGACCGCGCTGCCCCGGATCATCGGATCCCTCAACGGCAGCCAGACCCAGTACACCTGGGTGGTCACCGCGACCCTGCTGACCGCCACCGCCTCCACCCCGGTCTCGGGCAAGCTGGCCGACCTGTTCAGCAAGAAGCTCCTGGTCCAGTCCGCCATCGTGATCTACGTGGCCGGCTCGCTGGTGGCCGGCTTCTCGCAGTCCGCCGGCCAGCTGATCGCCGCCCGCGCCTTCCAGGGCCTGGGCATGGGCGGTCTGCAGGCGCTCGTGCAGGTGGCCATCGCCGCGATGATCCCGCCGCGGGAGCGCGGCCGTTACAACGGCTACCTCGGCGGCGTGATGGCCCTGGCCACCGTCGGTGGCCCGCTGCTCGGCGGCGTGATCGTCGACACCTCCTGGCTGGGCTGGCGCTGGTGCTTCTGGATCGGCGCGCCGATCGCGGTGCTCGCGCTCGTGGTCCTGCAGAAGACGCTGCACCTGCCGCTCATCCGGCGCGGCAACGTGAAGATCGACTACGTCGGCGCCTCGCTGATCGCGGCCGGGGTCAGCGTCATCCTGGTCTGGATCTCGTTCGTCGACAGCTCCTTCGCCTGGCTCTCCTGGCAGACCTATCTCATGGTCGGCGCAGGCGTGGTGCTGCTCACCCTCGCCGTCCTCGTCGAGTCGCGGGTCGCCGAGCCGGTGGTCCCGCTGCCCATCGTGCGCCAGCGCACCACCGCCCTCGCCATCCTCGGTAGCCTCGCGGTCGGCATGGCCATGTTCGGCGGCTCGGTCTTCCTGGGTCAGTACTTCCAGATCGGCCGCGGTTACTCGCCCACCGAGGCCGGCCTGCTCACCATCCCGCTGATGGCCGGCGTGCTGCTGTCCTCCACGATCTCGGGCCGGATGATCAGCAGCAGCGGGCGGGTCAAGCCCTATCTGATCGCCGGCACGATCGTGCTGGTCGGCGGGTTCGCGGCGCTGTCGCGCCTCGACCATGAGACACCACTGTGGTACGTGGGCATCGGGATGGCCCTGGTCGGCATCGGTGTCGGCATGACCATGCAGAACCTGGTGCTCGCCGTGCAGAACACGGTGGCGCTCAAGGACATCGGCGCGGCCAGCTCGTCGGTGGCGTTCTTCCGCTCGCTGGGCGGCACGATCGGCGTCTCGGTGCTGGGTGCGGTGCTCGCGCACCGGGTGACCGACGACATCACGAGCCGGCTCCCGGCCGGCTCGTCGGGCGGCAGCAGTGGGACCAGCAGCCTCAACCTGGCCGAGCTTCCGGCCGCGGTGCAGCACATCGTCCGGGCCGCGTACGGCGACGCCACCGGGCACATCTTCCTGATCTCCGCGGCGATCGCGGTGGTCGGCGTCATCGCGGTGGTCTTCCTGAAGCCGATCTCGCTGCGCACCACGGTCGACCTGGAGACGACTCCGGCCGCAGCCACGGCGGCGGCCAACGGACCGGTCAACGACGCCCACGCGGCGCATGTGCCCGCCCACGCGCGGGTCGAGTAACAACCGCCACACAAATACAGGGGGCGCCGGTTCGGGGCGCCCCTTGTCGTGTTTACGGAGCGCTATTGTTCGTATACACAGCGCGATGTCTCAACCCGGGTCCCGGCGGCGCCGATCAGTCGCGGTGAGCGGAGGGGGGTACGAGATGGAACAGCGCACCGGCGACGTCGCCGAGGCCGCCCGCCGGATCTGGGACGTGCACCCGCTGGACGAAGGACAACGGCGCCCTCGAGCTGCGCTCCCGCTCCAACATGGCCGGCATAGCCCGGCCGGTTTTCCTCACCCCGGGCCCGCCGGTGTCGATGGTTTCCGGTGAGTGAGGGGGTGGCGAGATGACACAGCACGCACTGGACGCGGCGCAGCTCTCGGCTGCCCTGCTGGCGATCGAGGACGCCCTGCTGTGGGACGCCCTCGACGCCCTCGAGACCACCGCCCGGCTGGAGGAGCAGGCCGCCGAGCTGGGCGACGAACTGCTCGTGCACCGCGCCCGCCTGTGCCACCTCAACATGATGATGCGGACCGGTGACCTGGCCGGCGCCGCCCGGCGGATCGCCGCGGTGCATCGCTGGGCGCTCGATCACCACGCCACCCAGCTGCTGTCCCGCTCGCACGCGGTGTGGGCCAACATCCACCGGCTGCTCGGCGACGCCGCCCAGTGCCTGGAGCACTCGCTGGCCGCCGTCGAACTGCTGGACGAGACGTCGACCCCGTTCATGCAGATCTGGCACCGCGCCAAGCTCGCCGACGCGCTCGGCGTGACCGGCTCGATGGAGGACGCGCGCCGGCGCTACGCGCAGACCGAGGAGCTGTGCGAGCGTCTCGACCAGCCACTCGTGCTGCTCTGGATGCTCAACAACTACGCGTACACCGAGTTCGACTACGGCGACGTGCAGCGCGCGCAAGCGGTCACCGAGCGGCTGCGGGGGCTGGCCGTGAAGCACGGCTTCGAGCTGCACCCGGCGGTGCTCGACACGATCGGGTCGATCCAGATCGAGATCGGGGAGTACGCCGAGGCCGAGCAGACGCTGCTGGAGTGCATCGGGCAGTTCGGCGACGGCCGGTTCGAGGATGCCGACTCCATGGCGGTGTATCTGCTGACCCTCGCCCGGGCCCAGCGCGGGCTCGGCGCGACCGACCGCGCGCAGGCCAGCCTCGACGAGTCGCGCCGGCATTGTGTCGAGCGGGACCTCGCGGACGTGCTCGTGCGCGTGCACCAGGAGCAGGCCGAGCTGCACGCGATGCGCGGGGAGTTCGCCGAGGCGTACGCGATGCACAAGATCTTCTTCGAGGCGCACGAGGCGCTCGGGTCCTCCGAGCTCGAGGCGCAGGCCCGCACCCGCCAGGCGATGTACGAGACCACCGAGGCCCGCCAGGAGGCCGAGCGGTTCCGCGAGCAGGCCCGGCGCGATCCGCTCACCGGCCTGCGCAACCGCCGGTACGTCGACGAGCAGCTGCCCGCCCTGATCGAGACCGACCCGCTGCTCACGGTCGCGATCGTCGACCTCGACCACTTCAAGCGCATCAACGACCACCTCTCGCACGACGTCGGCGACCAGGTCCTGGTGCAGGTCGCCAAGCTGCTGGAGACCGAACTGGCCGCGATCCGGCCGGACGGCTTCGTGGCCCGGATGGGCGGCGAGGAGTTCCTGATGGTGCTGCCCGGCACCCCGGTGCCGACGGCCGCGCGTCACCTCGACGAGATGCGGGTGACCGTCGGCGCGCACGGCTGGGACGAGATCGCGGGCCGCCTCCCGGTCACGGTCAGCATCGGCGTGGCCGGCCTGGCCGAGGCGTCCTCCGCCACCCAGGCGAGCCTGCTGTCCACTGCGGACCGCAACCTCTATGCGGCGAAGCACGGCGGCCGCGACCGGGTGGTCTTCGGCACGCCGAGGGATGGGCGGAACCGGTCGTATCGCGACAGCGCGACGGCGGCCTAGTTCCGCCAGGGGCAGCTCAGCCCGGAACGGGCGGCACGGGCCTGCCCACCGCCCTGGTCGCCGAGATGGCGGGGCTCTTGTGTGCGCGTACCCGGGGAATGGTTTTGATGTGGAGCCGGTCGAGCGGCCTGGCACGGGGGAACCCGACCGCCCGACCGGGGCTTCAGGAGCGGCGCGGCCGTTTGCGCGGCGGGCGCATCGGCAGGCGGCCTGCTCGGACCAGCACCTGCCGGCGCGGGCCCTCGCGGCCGGCGGCGTCGACCACCGTGCCGTCGACCTGGAGCCAGATGTCGCCCTCGAAGGGCACCGGCCGGTCCCAGACGATGCGCTGGACCCGCATCGTCAGCGGGCCGACGCCGTAGCAGTAGTCCTGCTCGGCGAACTCGTGCAGCGGCCGATGCGGCAGGCCGGCCTGGAGGCGACCGTCACGGATGGCAGGCACGCCTGTCACCCACGAACGCGGACGGCTCCGGTGGCAGCATCGCGCAGCGTCAGTCGTGCGGATCGGACTCACCGCCCTCCGACGTCTCGGTCGGCAGGTCCAGCCGCGCCTGCCACGGCCAGCCCAGCCGGAAGTCGAACGGTGGACCCGAGTCGCCGGGCTCCGGGAGGCTCGGGAGGCCCGGCCTGCTCAGTGCGTAACGCACGCCGCCGAAACGCTGCGTAACCGCAGAGGCACGCGAGGCGGCGGCCGCCACGTCGCCTGCCGGCAGGTCGTCGCGATACACGAGGGACGGATTACCTCTCCGCGCGTGGTCTTGCGCATGCCGCTCCGACCGGTCGGGAAGCTCGGGGCCGATGTTCGGAACCGACATGCTCTGTTACCTCCCGCTCGGGCGTCCCCGCCAAGGAGCCGCGCTTGAGGCCGTTCTGCGACCGTATGGTCACTTAAAGATGTCACGCTCGGTGACCTTTTTTCCTGCTGTACGTGCGTTATCATGCTCACAATCCCGTGAGAGCGCAAGGCCAAATGCACGTGCATCTGCACAGCCTGTCGCCTGATCGGGCCGGAGGGTTAGTTCGACCCCGGTCGATACCGACCGGTTTGGCAACGTAGGGAGTAAGAAATGTCGCGCATGGTCAACGGCATGTCGGCCAGCCAGTTGCAGGGAGTCACCTGGCAGAAGAGTGGCCGAAGCAACCCCAGCGGCAACTGCGTCGAGTGCGCTGCGCTGCCGGGCGGCGAGGTCGCCGTGCGGAACTCCCGGGACCCTCAGGGCCCGGCGCTGATTTACACCCCCGCCGAGATCGAGGCCTTCATCCTCGGCGTCCGGGACGGCGACTTCGACAACCTGCTGCCCTGATCGTCATAACGGGGCGGACAGGCGTTATGCCGGCCGGCCGACCTCATGCAGGAGCTTCTCCAGGATCTCCGGCGTGTGGTTCGGCGGGTCGGCGTCGATGCACACGCGTTCCATCGCGATCGCGTAGTGGTCGACGTCTTCACGCTTATCCAGATAGATCGCACTGGTGAGCTGCTCGACATAGACGACGTCGGGCAGCTCGGGCTCCGGGAAGCGCAGGATCGCGAAGGGTCCGCCCGCCGCGGCGTGACCGCCGGCGTGGAACGGGATGACCTGCAGCCGCACGTTGGGCAGCTTCGACGCCTCGATGAGCGCCTCGATCTGCGCCTTCATCACGTCGACACCACCGATCGGCCGGCGGAGCACAGCCTCGTCGATGACTGCCCACAGTTGCGGAGGGTTAGACCGGTTGAGCACGCTCTGACGCTGTCGACGCAGCTCGACCCGGCGGTCGATCTCGTCGCCATTGGCCCCCGCGTGGCCCAGCATGATGACGGCCCGCGCGTATTCAGGCGTTTGCAGCAGACCCGGCACGAACTGGATTTCATAGGTACGAATGAGCGTCGCCGCCGCCTCGAGCCCCAGATACGACTGGAACCAGCCGGGCAGGATGTCGCCGAAGTGCTGCCACCAGCCGGGGTTGTTCGCCTGCCGCGCCAGGCTCAGCAGCGCCTCGCGCTCGTTGGCGTCCACGACGCCGTACAGCGAAAGCAGATCGGCGACGTCGCGCTCCTTGAAGCTGACGCGCCCCAGCTCCATGCGGCTGATCTTCGAGCCGGACGCCCTGATCTCCCACCCGGCATCCTCACGGGTGATGGCCTTGCCCTCGCGAAGCTTCCGGAGCTGGGCACCCAGGAGGATGCGCAGAACGGTCGGCCCGCTGCCCGGCCCCTCCTCCGCGTTCACCTGACTCCCCATCGGTCCTCGTCGTCGAGGGCTGCCGGCACGCAGTCCGGGGCCCATCCTACGGGTGTGATCGTGCGGCTGGAAACCGTGTGATGCATTGAGCCTTGAAGCTGCAAGCGTCATATGCACGTGCATCCGGCCTTGCGAATGGTCTTGATGGCGAGCATGATAGCTGACAGGTACGGACGTACTCGCTAACACAGCGTGCAGGCCGCATCTTTGGAGGCTTCCCCCCATGTCCACTCCGACCATCGCACCGCCGGAGCGCGATCCGGCGGACGTGGCACCCGCAGACACCTACCGCAAAGCCGACCCGGTCTGGGTCTATCGCAGCGCTTGCTGGCGTCCCGGAGTGATCGAGGCCGCCTCCTCGCGTGCCGTCACCGTCACCTACCGCCCGGGGGCGGCGCTGGGCACCGGGGTCGACACCTTCACCGCCGACTGCGTGACGAAGCGCGCCGACGAGGACCCGGCGCTCGACAACCGCAATTCGCTGGTGCGACGCATTCCTTCGCGGTTCGCCGCCTGACCGGCGCGGTGACGCTTCCCCGCCAGCCCCGCATCTCCACGGTGAACTGATCGGCCTGTGGCCTGATCGCGTGCCGGCGCACGCCTCCTCCCGCAGGACCTGGCGCCGCAGCGTGTCCTGGTCGACCAGCGCCGCGCCGCGGCCCCACCGGGCGCGCAGGGCACGGGCTACGGTGCTCTTGCCGGATCCGGAGTTGCCCCGGATCACGACCAGATCGCCCACCCTGATGACTATGGAGCAGCCGTGCCCGCCTTTGTGGAACTGCCGACCGACGAGTCCGAGACCGACGTGATCAAGGTCGAGATCAGCAACGATGGTCTGGTCCGGGCCGGCGCCGGTGACGTGGTCGGCCGGGCCACCGAGCGTTTCGACCAGGCGGTCGCCCAGATCGTGCGGCTCGGCCAGGACGCGGTGCGACGTGCGCGTGCGGCCGCGACACCGCCGGATGCGATCGACGTCGAGCTGGGCCTGAAGCTGACCGCGGAGACGGGTTTCGTGATCGCCAAGTCCAGCGGTGAGGCGAACTTCAAGGTCACCCTCCGATGGAGCGACAGCCGGATGGCACCGACCGCCTCGGAGTGAACTATTCGTCGGGGGTGATGTTGAAGTTGTCGCGGAACACGTTGGCGGGGTCGTACCTGCGCTTCAGCTCACGCAGCCGGGCCAGCGTCGCCGGCGGCCAGGCCTCACCGATGCGTTCGGGGCGCTGATCGGTCTCGAAGCTCAGGTACAGACCCGCGGAGTGGGCGGCCATCTCCTCCCACGCGTCGTCCAGCCTGGCCTTCGACCCGCCGAAGGCGACCACCGAGAAGTTCGCGGACCGGTTGGCGTAAGCGGTGGCCTCCGGCGCCACGTCGGCGACCGCGCCGCCCACCGAGCGGATCTGGAAGAAGTAGACCGCGCCGGATCGGATCAGCCGCTCGGCGTCGGCGGCGAACTCCGGCGTGATGTGCTCGACCAGCGCCGACCGGGCGACCGGGTCGCCCTGACCGTCGTGCGCGGCATCCGGGACGTTCATCACCCCCGCGTATGGCACCAATTGCACAGACTGGTCGAGCAGCGGCGCCACACCGACCACATGCTGGAAACGGTCGATGATGACATCCGGTTCGCTCGAGTTCACGACGCCGTAGATCTGGGCGACCATCTGCCCGCGGCGGGGCGGCCCCATGATGAGGTTGGTGGTCACGTCGCGGGGAGACGACTCCATCGCGGCACCCCAGCGCTGCAGGAAACCCGCGGCGTCCGAGGCGTCCAGGACGAACTGCCCGAAGCCCACGTCGCCGACCTCGTCGGCCACGAAGTCGAAGGACAGCGCAATGCCGAAGTTGGCGCCGGCCCCGCGGACCGCCCAGAACAGGTCCTGGTTCTCGGCCGCCGAGACCGTGACCACCGAGCCGTCGGCCAGCACCAGGCGGGCCGCCCGCATGTGATCAAGGGTCAGGCCGCTCTCGCGGACCAGCCAGCCGATGCCGCCCGCGGTGGCGAGGCCGCCGACCCCGACGCCGCCGTAGTCGCCGCTGCTCAGCGCCCAGCCGTGCGGGGCGAGCGCGGCGGCCACGTCCTTCCACCGAGCGCCCGCCTCGACGCGGACCAGTCTCTCCTGCTCGTCGAGGACCGTGATGCGGTTGAGCTTCTGCAGGTCGATGACGATGCCACCGTCGTTGGTGGACCGGCCGCTGATGCCGTGGCCACCGCTGCGCACGGCCAGCGGCACATCCTGGTCGCGAGCGAAGGCCAGCGCCTCGACCACCTGAGCCTCGTCGTGGGGCTGGAGCACGAGCCCGGGCGAGCCGCCGCGCATGTAGGTCGAGCGCACCCGCGCGTACCCGAAATCACCCGGCTCGATCGCCGCACCCACCAGGCTCGGCGGCAGTCCGTCGTAGTCGATGTCGTCGCGCCGCGCGGCCAGCGCCCTGGCGCTGCGCACCGTTCCGACGGCGCCGGATCGCTCCTTGCTCAGTGCCTCGCGCAGCCCGGGAATGACCTCGGCGGCGAACCGCTGCAACTCGCCGGGGTCGTCGC
>NZ_JBFAZH010000046.1:0-16015 GCF_040681735.1 Actinoplanes sp. NPDC051633
CAGCGTCCCGGCCGGCAGCGTGATGCTCGGCGACCGGATCGTCGTGGCCCCGCCGTCGACGTCGTTGGCCCCGGCGCTGGAGCCGGCCGTGGCCCCGGTGACCAGGTCGAAGGTGCCGCTCACGGTGGTGCCGAGCTGAGTCGCGACGCCCGAGCTGGTCGCCTGCGGGTCACCGCGCTCCCAGCGGCCCGAGGTCGCCGCGTCGCCGGTCCCGGCGGTCCAGCCGGTCGCGGTCTCGAAGGTGTCCGACCAGACGGTCTGTCCGGGCGGCGGCGGGTCCTCACCGGCCGAGGCGAGGTTCCAGACGGCGTGGGCGATCGCGTCCGAGTTCCGGTCCAGGGCGGTGTCATTGATGTTCGCCGTGGTGTCGCACGCCCGGTGGTAGCAGGGGTCGAACGCTGCGGTCGTACCACCCCAGAGCTGGACCTGCGCCGAGGTCTTGCGCCCCTCCGCGCCGGTGAAGATGCCGCCGGCGGGGATGCCGTTGGCGATGAACGGACCGTAATCGCTGCGCCCGTCGAAGTCGGTGCCCCGGGTCGGCACGCCGATCGAGGTGAAGTAGTCGGCGAGCGTCTGCTCGATCTCCGCCGAGCCGGCCGGGCCCGGACCCGAGCCCGTGCCGTCGGAGTTGTCGCCGTCGTACAGGAAGTATCCGGGGTTCGGCGAACCCACCATGTCGAAGTTCAGGTATCCGCCGATCGCCGCCCGCTGGGCGGAGGTCAGGGAGTTGACGTAGGCGGTGGAGCCGCGCAGGCCCAGCTCCTCGGCGCCCCACCAGCCGAATCGCAGGTGCCGCTCGGGCTGGAAACCGGTGCGGGCGACGGCCAGGGCCACCTCGAGGTTCGCCGCCGAGCCGGAGCCGTTGTCGTTGATGCCCGGGCCGGCGGCGACGCTGTCCAGGTGCGCGCCGACCATCAACGTGTCGCTGGTGTCGCCGCCCGGCCAGTCGGCGATCAGGTTGTAACCGGTGGCGCCGTTGTAGGTGAACGACTGCTGCTGCGTGACGAACCCGGCCTGGTCGAGGAGGCCCTTCACGTAGGTGACCGACGCCAGATAGCCGGGCCGGCCGTGGGCGCGGTTGCCGCCGTTCGCGGTCGCGATGCTCTGCAGCTGAGCGAGGTGGGTCTTGACGTTGGCCAGGGGAATGTCGGGCGCGTCGACGGCCGCGGCCTGTGCGGGCGCCGCTACCAGCGCGATCAGCAGGGTGGCCGCGCCGATGACAGGGAGTGGTCTCACGGGATCCTCCGCGTTAGGGGATCCTCAATATGACAGTCGTCGATCTGCCGACTGTCATACCGGTTGAGACATACCGCTCAGCGGGACGGACTCGCACGCCTTCCGCTCGGCGTTTCGCGGTAGAACGTGCTCACGATGAAGGAGTAGGCCGCCTGATTCGGGTCCCAGTCGAAGTCGCGCGTGATCCAGCCGAGGGCGAATGCGGCGCCGTCATTCGCGAACCATCGCGTCTTCGCATGCATGCGCACGTCGTTGGCGCCGGTGTAGCGGTACTCCCAATCCGCCGCCTTCTTGAGCAGCTTCACCGGCTCGATCTCCCCGACCTGCTGGTAGTTGCGCAACGCGCCGGCCCGCAACAGGCGGGCCGCCTCGGTCCGGCACGCCGCGACCGGGTCACCCTTGGGATTTCGGCCATAATCCAGGCTCAGAATGCGCACATTGTCCGGGTCTCGGAAGCACACCGTCGTGCCGATCCGCTCGACCGTCCACCCGTCAGGCACTCCGATGTGGAAGCCGTTGGGGTCCGCCCAATAGGAGTAGCCGGGTGCCAGGGCCCATCCGTTGACATCGCGCGCTGCCCCTCGCTGCGGAGTCCGGGCAGCGTTCGCCGGCGGCTCGCGATCGCAGACCACCGGGCTGAATCCGGCCGCCGGGGCAGCTGTCGCGCTCGCGGCGGCGGATGGGGTCGCGGGCGTGCCGGAGAACATGGGCGCTGCTCCCGGCGCGTCGCGGCGGTCGTCGCCCTGGCGCAGATAGCCCGCGGCGATCCCGAAGCCGGCCAGCAGCATGACCAGCAGGATCCCGCCGATGAGAAGCCGTCCGCGACGTGGAGCCGGGCCCGCCGGCGGCTCCGGGTCAACGGGAGGCGGCGTGGGCTTGCGGGTTGCGGCCGGCGTCCCGGACCCGTTGACCGAGATCGGCAACTGAGCCGCCGCCGGTCCCTGATTGCCCCGGCGGACCGCCGGGGTGGTCGGCTCGCCGACCGTCACCGGCGGCGCGTTGCGGTCGCCGACCGGCTCGGGATCGGTGCGGGCCGGGGTATCGGTCAGGGTGGACATCCGCGGCTGCGCCGCATTGCCGGCCTCGGCGGGGCTGCGCTGACTGGGAACGCGCGGGCGATGGCCCGCCACGCTCGCCGGCCGAGGGGTACGCGTGCCGGAGACGACCGCTCGCAGCTGCTCCTCGACCTCGGCCGCGGTCAGCCGGTTCGCCGGCTCCTGCTGAAGCAGCCCGGTCAGCACGGGCGCCAGCGGCCCGGCCAGCACCGGCGCGTCCGGCGGCTCGGTGGCCAGCGCCATCAGGGTGGACATCGCGCTGTCCCGCGCATACGGCGAACGACCCTCGACGGCGGCGTAAAGGGTCGCGCCCAGCGACCAGAGATCCGACTCAGGAGTGGACGCACCGTCGCGGGCCCGCTCGGGCGACACGTACTGCGGCGAGCCCACGACCAGGCCCGGCCCGGTGACCGAGCCGTCGTCGACGAAGGTGGCCAGGCCGAAATCGGTCAGCACGACGCGGCCGTCGGGGCCGATCAGGACGTTGTGCGGCTTCACGTCGCGGTGCAGCACGCCGGCCCGGTGCGCGGCGGTCAGAGCATCCAGCACGTGCAGGCCGATGCGGGCGGCGGGCACCGGGGCGAACGGACCGTCCTCGGCGATCACCTGGTGCAGCGAGCGGGACGCCACATACTCCATCACGATCCACGGCAGCCCGTCGGCGTGCACCACGTCGTAGATGCGGACCACGTGCGGGTGATTCAACCGGGCGGCACTGCGGGCCTCACGCAGGGTCCGGTCGCGTAGCCGGTTCTTCTCGTCGTCGGTCATCCAGTCGGGCGGGACGAACTCCTTCACCGCGACGTCGCGGTCCAGCATCTCGTCGCGGGCCATCCAGACCCTGCCCATGCCGCCGGAGCCGACCGGCTCGAGCAGACGATACCGACCGGCGATGAGCATGCGCCTGACCGCCATCAGCCCCCACCCGTCGCTTGATCCCCAAGGATAGTCAATTGCCGGGATCGGGGGGAACCGCGCTCACCCGGCCACCGCGTAGACCACGAGGTTGTCCTTGTATGACCGCAGACTGTGATCGAAAACCCCACCGCACGTGATCAACCTCAACTGCCGGTCCGGAGTCGGTCCGTACACCTCGTCGGTCGGGAACTTGTTCTTCGGATACCAGGCCACCGATGTCACGGTGAAGGACAGCGTGCGGCCGCCGCGTACCACCTGGATCTTGTCGCCGGCCTGCATCTCGCGCAGCTTGTAGAAGACCGCCGGCCCCCGCTTGGAGTCGACGTGCCCGGCGATCACCGCGGGCCCGACGTCCCCGGGCAGCGTGCCGTCGGCGTAGAAGCCGGCCTTGCCGAAGTTCTCCGGCGGGGTGAGCTCGCCGTCGCCGCCCAGCCGCAACGTCTCCAGCGACGTGTCGATGCCGATCGCCTTGACCTTCAGCCTCGTCGGGACGCCGGTCACGGTCTGCGCGCCGAGGCCGAAGGGGTCGGCTGTGCTGCCGTCGGCCGGCACCGCAAACGGCGCCGTGTCGGAGGCCGCCGTGTTCGGCGCCGCGGCCGGCGGGGTGCCGGTCCAGCGGCCGATGTCGTCGGTGATCGGCCGGTCCTTGACCGCGAGATAGCCGGTGCCCGCCACGAAGGCGGCCAGCACACCGGCCGCCAGCGGCACCAGGACACCCCGGCCGCGACGCCGCTTCTTCGACTCTTCCCGCACCTCCGGATTCGGCGCGGACGGCTCAGCGGATTGGTCCGCGCCGATCTGCGGCTTTTCATCCGGAGCGTGCCGCGCCGGGATCGGCGGCCAGGCCGGCTTGGCCACCGCAGGCTCCGCGGAGGGCGGCCAGGCCGATTTGCCGCGGCGGACGTGCGCGTGCGCCGTCTCCACCGTCGGCGGCCACGCAGGCTGCGGCGGGGCCGAGTTCGCGGCAGTCTCCGCAGCTCGGGGCTGCGTCGGCCAGAGCTCGGCCGGCCGCGGCCCGAAGATACTCAGACCGACATCGATCGGCCGAGACGAGTCCGCCGGCGATTTGGTAGCGGTGCGCCCGGAGTCGGCGCCCGCTTCAGCGCGGCCGACGTTCGGCGGGCCGGCGTCGACGCGCGGCGTTGGTGTCCGGTCGCGCCGGGCCGGGTGGAGATACGGCGGGGCGTGCCGGTGGGCCGGGTTGATCGCACCCCGGACCGATGCACGGCCGCGGGCCGGCGGCTCGCCGGCCCGGCCGATCCGTATCACCCCGCGCGCCACCGGCTCGGCAGGCGCCGCCCGCTCCGGATCCGGGCGGGCCGGCGCCTCCGGGATCTCCGTCGTCACTTCTCGGCCCGGTCAGGCCGTCCGCGGGCGACGGCGGATCGCGAACACCAGGCCGCCGGTGAGCACGGCCGCGGCGCCCGCCACGATCAGTGCCGTCGGCATCGGCGAGGCCGGCTGCGTCCCGCCGTCACCGGTCGCGACACCACCCATCGGGACGGTGCCCGCCCGACCGGCGTCCACGTGCAACTCGGTCTTGAGACCACCGCCCTTGGCGTCGAGGACCAGCAGCGAGTAGACGCTGCCGGCGCCGAGGGTGCACGGCAGGGCGCTGCTCTTGCCACCGCCGCTGGGCTGGACCTTGACCGTCCACCTGCCCGGCTTGACCTCGCGGTAGGCGGTGGTGGTCGCGAACTGGACGCCGTCGGCGATGGCCGGGCCGTTGTTCACGCCGACGTCGAGCACCGGTGCGCGTACCGAAGCTTGGATGATTCTGACCTTGGACTCGCCCTCGTCGGGGAGTTTGAGGTCGTCCTCGAGGACGCGCAGGCCCAGGTCGGCGTAGCGGCCGACACCGGCGACCGTGTACGCGTTCCCGGTCTCGACGGCGACCTGCGTGGTGAGCACCGGCTTCGTGCTCGGGGCGGCGCCGGCCTTGCGCATGGCGACCGAGTACGTCCCGGCGGGCAGCCGCAGGTACTCGGACATGGCGCCGTATCCGACGCCGGGGAAGACCTGTTCCTTGCCGCCGGACGCCGCCTTGAGGTAGACGTCGACCGCCGGAGTGTCCGGGGAGAGGTGGGCCAGCCGGACGTACCCGTCGCCTGCAGCGGCGGCGGGCGAAGCGCTGAGGGCGACGGCCGCGAAAGCAGCGGCGGCCGCTGCGGCGCTACCGAGGCGCCGTACATGCAATGCGATCTTCGACACGGAGCCTCCTGTCTGTGTGGGGGCCTCTGGCTGCTTCGGCCGTTGAACGTAGGAGCACGGTGCCCATCAATGTGCCGCAGGACACCGGACCGCACCATGGTCCGTCCGGTCAACCGGCGCCGCCCGTCGGTTGTCTGACTCGTGTTCGCATGACCGATAGATCGGTATCGTCCTGCCGGTTTTGCCGGGCCCCGATTTTTGTCGTACCCCCGGGGCACCATGGATGACGTGCGGGAAGCAGACGTGTTGGAGCAGTTCGGGCCGGCCACCAGAGAGTGGTTCCGGGCCGCGTTCGCCGCGCCCACCGCCGCCCAGGCCGGGGCGTGGCGAGCGATCGGCGCCGGGCGCAACGCCCTGGTGGTGGCCCCGACCGGCTCCGGCAAAACACTGGCTGCCTTCCTGTGGTCGCTCGACAAGCTGTCCCGTGAGCCCGCGCCTCAGGATGCGCGGCAGCGCTGCCGGGTGCTCTACGTCAGCCCTCTCAAGGCGCTGGCCGTCGACGTCGAGCGCAACCTACGGGCGCCGCTGACCGGCATCCGGCAGGCGGCGGGCCGGCTGGGGGTGCCGCCGCCGGACATCACGGTCGGCATGCGTACGGGTGACACCCCGGCGGACGAACGTCGCAGCTTCCAGCGGACTCCCCCGGACGTGCTGATCACCACCCCGGAGTCGTTGTTCCTGATCCTCACCTCGGCCGCGCGTGAGTCGTTGCGCGGCGTCGAGACGGTGATCGTCGACGAGGTGCACGCCGTCGCCGCCACCAAGCGCGGCGCTCACCTGGCCCTGTCGCTGGAGCGCCTGGACGCGCTGCTGCCCCGGCCGGCCCAGCGGATCGGCCTGTCCGCGACGGTCCGCCCGATCGACGACACCGCCCGCTTCCTCAGTGGCGCGCACGACGTCGAGATCGTGCAGCCGCCCAGCGCCAAGGTCATCGAGGTCGAGGTGCAGGTCCCGGTCGAGGACATGACACGTCTCGACGAGGTGCCCGACGCCGACGCCGACGACCCGGGCGCCGGCCGGCACAGCCCGTCGATCTGGCCCGCGGTCGAGGAGCGGGTCCTCGATCTGATCGAGTCGCACCGCTCGACGATCGTGTTCACCAACTCGCGACGCGGCGCCGAGCGACTCTGCGCGCGCATCAACGAGCTGGCCGCCGAGCGCGGCGGCGAGCCGATGCCCGAGGCGACCCGGCTGCCCGCCGAGATCATGGCGCAGGCCGGCGGCACGATGGGCGCTCCGCCGGTGGTGGCCCGGGCGCACCACGGCTCGGTCTCCCGCGAGGAGCGCAAGCAGATCGAGGAGGCGTTGAAATCGGGGCAGCTGCCCGCGGTCGTGGCCACCTCGAGCCTGGAGCTGGGCATCGACATGGGCGCGGTCGACCTGGTCGTGCAGATCGAGGCGCCACCCTCGGTCTCGGCGGGTCTGCAGCGCATCGGCCGGGCCGGCCACCAGGTCGGCGCCGTGTCGAGGGGCGTCGTGTTCCCGAAGCACCGCGGCGACCTGTTGTCGTGCGCGGTGGTCGCGGAGCGCATGGGCGACGGCGCGATCGAGGAGCTGCGCTATCCCCGTAATCCGCTCGATGTGCTGGCGCAGCAGATCGTCGCGATGGTGTCTTTGGACGCCTGGCAGGTCGACGACATGGCGGCGCTGATCCGGCGGTCGGCGCCCTATGCCGAGCTGCCCGACTCCGCGCTGCACGCGGTCCTCGACATGCTGTCCGGCCGCTATCCGTCGACCGCCTTCGCCGAGCTGCGGCCGCGACTCGTGTGGGATCGCGCGACCGATGAGCTGACCGGCCGCCCCGGCGCCCAGCGGCTGGCGGTGACCAGCGGCGGCACCATTCCCGACCGGGGCATGTTCGGCGTCTTCCTGGCCGGCGCCGAGCGCACGTCGAGGGTGGGCGAGCTCGACGAGGAGATGGTGTACGAGTCGCGGGTCGGCGACGTGTTCCTGCTCGGGTCGACGTCGTGGCGGATCGAGGACATCACGCCCGACCGGGTGCTGGTCTCCCCCGCCCCGGGCGCGCCGGCGCGCATGCCGTTCTGGAAAGGCGACGCGCTGGGCCGGCCGGTCGAGCTCGGCCGGGCGATCGGTGCACGGCTGCGCACGCTGACCAAGGCCGGCGACGAGGCGGCGACCGGCTCGCTGCGCGACGCAGGGCTCGACGAGTGGGCGGCGTCGAACCTGATGGCGTATCTGCGGGAGCAGCAGGAGGCGACACGCAACCTTCCGGACGATCGCACCGTGGTGGTCGAGCGGTTCCGCGACGAGCTGGGCGACTGGCGGATGACCGTGCACTGCGTGCTGGGCGCGCGGGTGAACGCGCCGTGGGCCCTGGCGATCGCGCGCCGGCTGGGTGAGCGCTACGGCGTGGACGGCCAGGTCATGCCCTCCGACGACGGCATCGTGGTGCGCCTGCCGGACACCGCGAAGGAGCCGCCGGGCGCCGACCTGGTGGCCTTCGACCCCGAGGAGATCGCCCAGCTGGTCGAGGAGTCGGTCGGCACCTCGGCGTTGTTCGCGTCACGGTTCCGCGAGTGCGCGGCCCGGTCGCTGCTGCTCCCCCGCCGCGATCCGCGCCGCCGCCAGCCGTTGTGGCAGCAGCGCCAGCGATCGGCTCAGCTGCTGGACGTGGCACGCGAGTTCGCCGACTTCCCGGTCACGCTCGAGGCCGCCCGCGAGTGCCTGCAGGACGTCTTCGACCTCCCCGGCCTGGTCGGCCTGATGCGGGAGATCGCCGGGCGCAAGGTCCGGCTGGTCGAGACCGAGACGCCGCGGCCGTCGCCGTTCGCGAGGTCGCTGTTGTTCGGGTACGTGGGCGCGTTCCTCTACGAGGGTGATGCGCCGCTGGCCGAGAGGCGGGCGGCGGCGCTGGCGCTCGACTCCACGTTGCTCGGTGAGCTGCTCGGCCGGGTCGACCTGCGGGAGCTGCTCGACCCGGCGGTGGTCATCGAGACCGAGAGTCAGCTGCAGTGGCTGTCCCCGCAACGTGCGCCGCGCGACGCGGAGGACGCCGCCGAGCTGTTGCGGCTGCTCGGTGACCTGTCCGAGGCGGCGCTCGCCGCCCGGCACATCGACCTGGAGTGGGCGCGGTCGCTGGAGGCGTCGCGGCGCGCGCTGCGGGTGCGGATCGCCGGTGAGGAGCGGTGGATCGGGGTCGAGGACGCCGCCCGATACCGGGATGCGCTCGGGGTGGCGTTGCCGGTCGGGGTGGCGGAGGCATATCTCGAACCGGTCACCGACCCGCTCGGCGACCTGGTGGCACGGTTCGCGCGGACGCACGGGCCGTTCGCCGCGGCGACGTGTGCGGCGCACTTCGGGCTGGGTGTGTTCGTGGTGGAGCAGGCGCTGAAGCGGCTCAGCGCCACCGGCCGCGTCGTGTCGGGCGAGTTCTCGCCGGAGGGCGCGGGCACCGAGTGGTGCGACGCCGAGGTGCTGCGGATGCTGCGGCGGCGGTCGCTGGCCGCGCTGCGCCGCGAGATCGAGCCGGTCGCGCCGCGGGTGCTGGCCGCGTTCCTGCCCAAGTGGCAGCACATCGGCGGGAACGCGCGCGGGGTGGACGCGCTCGCCGCGTCGATCGAGCAGGTGCAGGGCATCGCGGTGCCCGCCTCCGCCTGGGAACGGCTGGTGCTGCCGGCGCGGGTGGCGGACTACTCGCCGGCGATGCTGGACGAGCTGTGCGGGTCGGGCGAGGTGACGTGGGCCGGGTCCGGCTCGGTCGGCAACAACGACGGCTGGGTCACGCTGGCGTATGCGGACTCCGCGCCGCTGCTGCTGCCCCCTCCCGACGACGAGCTCGTGCTGACCCCGCTGCACCAGTCGGTGCTCGACTCTCTCGACGACGGGCAGGCGTTGTTCTTCCGGTCGTTGTCGGACCGGGTCGGCTCGACGGACGATCCCGCGCTGACCGCCGCGGTGTGGGATCTGGTCTGGGCCGGGCATCTGACCAACGACACGTTCGCGCCGCTGCGGGCACTGCTCGGCAGCCGAGGTGCGCACCGGGCCAAGGCGGCGCCGTCTCGCACCAGGTATCGGCGACCGGGCCGCCCGGCGATGCCGAGCCGCACCGGCCCGCCGGCGATGGCCGGCCGATGGTCGCGCCTGCCGGACCGGGACCTCGACCCGACGCGGCGGGCGGCCGCCCTGGCCGACCTGTTGCTGGAGCGGCACGGGGTGGTGACCCGCGGCGCGGTGATGTCCGAGGGGGTAACCGGGGGCTTCGCGGCGGTCTACCCGGTGCTCGGCGCGCTGGAGGAGCGCGGGGCGGCCCGGCGCGGGTACTTCGTGGAAGGGCTGGGGGCGGCGCAGTTCGCGGTGCCGGGTGCGGTGGACCGGTTGCGGGCATTGTCAGAGCCGGCCGAGCTGGGCAAACGGACGGGCGCGACGGCGGTCGTGCTGGCGTCCACCGATCCGGCGAACCCGTATGGGGCCGCGTTGCCGTGGCCGGAGCGGGTCGTCGACACCGGTGACGGCGAGAAGGTGGCGGCGGCCGGGCACCGGGCGGGGCGCAAGGCCGGGGCGCTGGTGGTCGTGGTCGGCGGGGAGCTGGTGCTCTACGTCGAGAGGGGCGGGAAGACGCTGTTGTCGTATGTGGACGATCCGGAGCTGCTGGTGGCGGCCGGCCAGGCGCTGGCCCGGGCGGTGCAATCGGGGGCGCTGGGTGCGATGTCCGTGGAACGAGCCGACGGCGAGTCGGTCCACTCGTCACCGCTGAGCGACGCCCTGACGGCGGCCGGCTTCCGCGCCACACCCCGCGGCCTCCGCCTACGCGGCTGACGCGGCGCCAGCCCACACTTCGGGTCAGGCCAGCTGGGGTGCCACCGAGGAGGCGACCAGCTCCATGTGGTCGAGGTCGGAGAGGTCGAGCGTCTGCAGGTAGATCCGGGTTGCGCCGGCTTCGGCGTACCGGGACAGCTGCTCGACCACCTCGTTCACCGTGCCCGTCACCGCGTCTCCCGAGCTGCGGAGGTCCTCGACGCTGCGGCCGATCGCGTCCGCCCGCCTCGCCACCTCCGCGTCGTCGCGGCCGACGCACAGGACCACCGCCGACGACAGTGTCAGCGGGTCGGGCCGGCCGGCGGTGGAGGCCGCCTCGCGTACCCGCTGGAAGAGGGACCTGGCCTCCTCGGCCGAGCAGAACGGGGTGTTGAACTCGTCCGCGAAGCGGGCGGCCAGCGACGGCGTGCGCTTCGGGCCCTTGCCGCCCACGATGATCGGCGGCCGCGGCGACTGGACCGGCTTGGGCAGGGCGGGCGAGTCGACGATCTCGTAGTGCTTGCCGGAGAACGAGTACGTCTCGGACGCCGTCCAGAGGCCGGTGACGATCTCGAGCTGCTCCTCGAGGCGGTCGAAGCGCTCGCCCGTGGCGGGGAACGGGATCCCGTACG
This sequence comes from Actinoplanes sp. NPDC051633, assembly GCF_040681735.1. Taxonomy (NCBI): domain Bacteria; kingdom Bacillati; phylum Actinomycetota; class Actinomycetes; order Micromonosporales; family Micromonosporaceae; genus Actinoplanes; species Actinoplanes sp. NPDC051633. The sequence goes on from NZ_JBFAZH010000046.1 coordinate 10,808, forward strand.
CGAGGTGCTCGCGCTCGAACCAACCGCCGCCCAGGCCCAGCTCGACCCGGCCGCCGCTCATCTCGTCCACCTGCGCGACGCTGATCGCGAGCGGGCCGGGAAGCCGGAAGGTGGCGGAGCTCACCAGCGTGCCGAGCCGGATGCGGGAGGTCTGCACGGCCAGCGCGCCGAGCGTGACCCAGGAGTCGGTCGGCCCGGGCCGGCCGTCGACGCCCATGGCCAGGTAGTGGTCGCTGCGGAAGAAGCCGTCGAAGCCGAGGTCCTCGGCTAGCTGAGCGACGCGGCGCTGCTGTTCGTAGGTCGCGCCCTGCTGTGGCTCGATGAAGATGACCAGTCGCATGATCTTCAGCCTGCCAGGAGAAACACAGACGCGCCCGGCGACGTGGGACACACTCTGCGTGCGCAGACGATAACGTTGACGACCATGGGCCGCTATGGATGGATCAGCCTCACGACCGACTACGGCACGTTCGACGGATTCGTGGCGGCCTGTCACGGCTCCATCGCACGGATTGCACCGGACGTCCGGGTCATCGACGTCACACACCACGTGCCACCGGCCGACGTGAGCCGCGGCGCCGCGGTCCTCGCGCAGACCGCGCCCTACCTGCCGGAGTCGGTGCACTGCGCGGTGGTCGACCCCGGGGTGGGCACCGCCCGCCGCGCCCTGGCCATCGGCACACCGCAGGGCGTGCTGGTCGGCCCGGACAACGGCGTGCTGATCCCCGCGGCCGAGGCGCTCGGCGGCATCGACGTGGCGGTGGAGCTGTCCAACAAGGACTGGTTCCTCGGCGACGTCTCGCGCACGTTCCACGGGCGGGACGTCTTCGCGCCGGCGGCGGCCCGGATCGCGCTGGGCGCGGAGCTGGACGACGCCGGTCCGCGGGTCGACGCCGACGCCCTGGTGCGGCTGCCCGCCCCCGTGGTGAACGTCGGCGACGGCTGGATCGAGGCCGAGGTGCTGACCGTGGACCGTTTCGGCAACGTCCAGCTCGCGGCCACCGGCGGCACCCTCGCCGGGCTGAGCCACCAGCTGACCGTCAACGGCAATGTGTCGGCGCGGCGCGGAACGACCTTCGCCGATGTGGACAAGGGTGAGCTGCTGGTCTACGAGGACTCGGCCGGTCAGGTCGGCATCGCGGTCAACAACGGCCGTGCCGTCGTGGTGCTGTCGGTCCGGCCGGGCGACCTGGTGCGGGTGTCCGCCCGGTAGGGGTCAGATCTTGTGGTGCATCCACACGTTCGGCTCGACGTAGACGGCCGTGTCCTGCGCGGTGTCGACGTGCACCGGGACCAGCGCGTGCGGCACCTCGACCGGTCCGCTCTCGAGCAACGGCATCCCGGTCCACTCACGCCACTGCGCCAGCCGGCCCGAGATCACCATGCTCTGGTGGGCGACGTTCACGATCCGGGCGCCGGCGCGGGCGTGCACCCGTAGCCACGGATCGATCGGCAGGCCGTCCGGCCGGGTGCTGTGCGCGTACACGGTGATGGGTGTGAAGATCTGACCCTGCCGGCCGGTCGGCCGGACGGGCGCGACCAGATCCTTGAAGCCCAGCTTGGCCACGTTGTCGCGCATCGCCGACAGCATCGTGCCGGACAGGCCGGAGCCGCGGACGTCGGGCCGGATCAGGATCTCGAGGGCGGACACGATGACCGGGGTGGCGCCGCTCAGTCGGTCGTGCACCGACTGCCGGATGGCCCAGTCCCAGCCACCCTCCGGCATGCCCTCGTCGATCGGTGCGTCGTAGGACAGCGGCACCGAATGCGCCTTCGCGACCGCCTTGCCGGTCTCGCGGTCGATCGCCAGCAGGCAGTGCGCGGCGAAGTGCTCGCGCAGATAGCCGTAGTAGAAGCCGCCGGTGGGATCCTTGGTCATGAACGCCGGCCAGAAGTCGTCGAGCTGATCCCACAGGTCCCAGCCCTCGGGCCGGTCGGCGAGTGACGCGATGTCCAGTCGCATGCATGAAGAGTGTCAGACCCGCCACGGGGCAGGATAGTGATTATGCCCGAGGGAGACACCGTCTGGAACACCGCGCGAGTGCTGGAGAAGGCGCTGGTGGGCGAGGTGCTGACCAGGTCCGACTTCCGGGTGCCGCAGCTGGCGACGACCGATTTGTCCGGCTTCACCGTGGCCAGTTCCGGCAGCCGTGGCAAGCATCTCCTGCTCCGGCTCGTGAAGCAGGACCGGGAGCTGACCCTCCACTCGCACTTGAGGATGGAGGGATCGTGGCGGACGTACCGAAATGGCGAGCGGTGGTCCGGGCGGCCGGCGTTCCTGATCCGCGTCGTCCTCAAGACCGACAAGGCGGCGGCGGTCGGTTTCCACCTCCATGAGGTGGCCCTCTGGCCGACCGCGGAGGAACGACGACGGCTGGATCATCTGGGACCGGACCTGCTCGGGGACGACTGGGATCCGGCCGAGGCGGCCCGGCGACTCGCCGAGAAGCCCGATGTGACGATCGGCGAGGCGCTGCTCGACCAGCGCAACCTGGCCGGGGTGGGCAACCTCTACAAGTGCGAGACGCTGTTCCTCAGCGGCCTGTCACCATGGACCCCGGTCGGCAAGATCGACGACCTGGAGAAGGTCGCGACACTGGCGCAGAAGCTCGTCGCCAACAACAAGGGCCGGTGGACCCAGACCACCACGGGCTCGCTGCGGCGCGGTGAGACCAGTTATGTGTACGGCCGGAAGGCCCAGCCGTGCCGCCGATGCGGCACGGCCATCAGCAAGAAAGACCTCGACGACCGGGTCACCTACTGGTGCCGGTACTGCCAAGGCGGAGATCAGGCCGCCGGCTTGCCGTAACGCCGCAGCTCCGACAGGCCGTCGGCCAGCCCGCGCAGGCGGTCGGTGGCCTCTATCAGCCGGAAGAAGCTCGGGTGCCGCTCGTCGGCGATCGGCTGACCGTCCTCCGCGACCCAGCTCGCCGCCGCCGCGACCAGCCGCTCGAACGCCTCCACGCCCTCGCTGAACTGGGCGGCCAGGCTCTCGTGCGCGGACTCCAGCCCGGACCGCTGATCGACCGGGCTCAGGGGGATGGCGCGTTCGACACCCGCCACCCGCTGACCCAGATCGCGCAGCCACTCCTCCGCCGTGGCCGCCTCGAGCAGGGCCTCCTGGCCCGGGCCGGTGAGCCGGCCGGCCAGCCCCTGCAGCGTCGAGGACGCGCGGTCGAGCCTGTCCCACGCCCGCGCGACCGCGGAGCCGCGCAACGCGTAGCGGTCCTTGTGCCGCCGCACCTCCTGCATCATCTGCCGGCCGGCCGGGAAGCGCTCGACGGCGGCGATGAGCTTGGCGCCCGGCAGGGCGGGCGGCGGGGCTGGCGGCGGCTCGATCGCCGCCAGCTCACGGTGGTCCCGGTTGCGCCAGATCGCCAGCGCGATCGACCCACCCGCGGCCGCGGCCCACGCCGCGTCGGCGATGCCGATCCCGGCGTACGGGGTCAGCACCGCGGTGGCGGCGGCCAGGCCACCCCCGACGACACTCCAGCGGCGCGCCGAGCTGCGCAGCTTTCCCAGCCGCCGGAAGTAGCGAGTCCGCTCGTCCATCGGATCAGCCGGCGGCCGTGGTGTCGCCGCGCTTCTGGTTCATGGTCGCGCGGATCTCGTCGAGCCGTGCCACGCTCGCCGGGTCCTGGGCGGGGGCCGAAGCCTTCTGCTGCTCCACCGCCGGCTGCTGGCTGCCGCTGCCGAGCTGCTCGCCGGCCATGCTGGCCCGGATCTGCTCGAGGCGGGAGGAGCCGGCCATGTCGAGGCTCGACTTCTGGACCTCCATCATGCGGCCCTCGACCGAGTTGGAGGCGAGCTCCGCGCGACCCATCGCGTTCGCGTACCGCTGCTCGATCTTGTCGCGCACCTCGTCCAGCGACGGCGTGTTGCCCGGCGCGGCCAGCGACGACATCGACTCCAGCGACTTGGCCACCGTCTCCTGCATCTTGGCCTGCTCGAGCTGGCTCAGCAGGCGGGAACGCTCGGCGATGCGCTGCTGGAGCACCATCGCGTTGTTCTCCACCGCCTTGCGCGCCTGGCCGGCCGCGGAGAGCGCCTGGTCGTGCAGGGTCTTGAGGTCCTCCATCGACTGCTCGCCGGAGACCAGCTGGGTGGCGAGTGTCTGGGCGGTCTGCTCGTATTTCTGCGCCTCGGCCTCGTCACCGCCCGCGCGGGCCCGGTCGGCCAGCACGAGCGCCTGCCGGGCCATGCCCTGCAGCTTCTCGACCTCGGACATCTGCCGCGACAGCTTCATCTCGAGCTGGCGCTGATTGCCGATCACCGCGGCGGCCTGCTGGACGAGCGCCTGATGCTGGCGCTGCGCGTCCTCGATGGCCTGCTGGATCTGAACCTTCGGGTCGGCATACTCGTCGATCTTCGCGCCGAAGAGCGCCAAAAAGTAACGCCAGCCCTTGACGAACGGGTTCGCCATATCGCCGTATCCCCTCGAATCGCTCGATCGGCAGATGAATGCTCGATCCATCGTTGCAGCCCGGTGCCACAGTCGTCACGTGACCTCAGGGAGTTATCAGGGACTCTCCCCAGAGAAATCAGCGCTGCACAGCAAAGGCTACGCCCGCAGGGGTAAACCAGCGACAGCGGATCAGGCTGCGTAGATCATGTCGCGGCCGCGCTTGCGCGTGGTCCGCAGAGTGGCCTTGAGCGGCGAGTCCTGGCGAACCGAGACCTGCACGTCCCCATCGGCGACGGTCTGGTCGGGCTGCTCGGGAACCGGCGTCAGCACACGCTCCATGCCCTCGGCGATGGACAGCGTGTTGCTCACGTCACTCAGAACCTCGGACAAGCGTGCGCCGAGCGCCTCGCAGATCGCGGCGAGCAGCTCGCTCGACGCCTCTTTCTGCCCTCGCTCGATCTCGGAGAGATAACCCAGGCTGACATTCGCGGCGGTGGACACCTCGCGCAGAGTGCGGTGCTGTCCCTGCCGGCGCGCCCGAAGTGCATCACCGATAACCCGGCGTAGCAGGACCATGGCACCTCCTCCTGCGGCGGGGCCGCCGGCAGCCGCCGGAGGCTTCCCGCAACCGTACCCGGTGCGGGCCACGCCGACATCCCGCCCCGCCGAAATGCGGAGCTCACCCAAACGTCGCAGATAGCTGAAACGAATCGATGCCGACAGCCATTCCCCCAGGCCGAGGGCTGTGCTGCTACCGGCCGCTGAGCCTTCGGCAAGGGCGGAGAATCCGAGCCCCTCCGGGG
>NZ_JBFAZH010000047.1:0-15867 GCF_040681735.1 Actinoplanes sp. NPDC051633
CGGCCAGGCCCGCGCCACGCTCGGCGAGCAGCCGGGCGTTGTGGCGGCGGTCGCCGGCTCCCGGCGTCACGAGCTGAGGTACGCCCGCGGCGAGACCGCCCAGCACACTGCCCGCGCCGCCGTGGTGCACGAAGGCCGCGGCCCGGGGCAGCACCCGATCGAGCGGGATCCGGCCGGTGGTCCGCACGTTCGGCGGCAGCCCGTCCGCCGGCTTGGCCGGCCGCACCAGCACGAAATCCGCGTCCACCCGCGCCGCCGCGGCGATCACCGCCGGCCCGGGGTCGCCGTCGTTCGGGCCCTCGATCGTGCTGCGGCTGACCACGATCAGCGGCCGCTCCAGAGGACCGTCGAGCCACGCCGGCAGCTCGCCGCCGCCGGAGAACGGCACCGGCCGCAGCCACCGCTGGTGCCGGCCGCCCGGCCCGGCAGCGCCGGCCGCTGCCGCCGGGGTGGCGGGCCCGGCGGCCCGAGCCGCCGCGTGCAGGCCGGCCAGGCTCGGCGGCGTCACGGCCAGGGTCAGCTCCGGCGCCGGCACCTTCAGGCCGCGCATCTTCGAACTGCCGGTCACGGCCTCGAACAGGTCGTAGCCGGGCCACAACGTGTTCTCCTGCAGCACGGACGGCACCGACAGCCGCCCGGCGACCACGGCGCCCGCTTCGCCCAGCGACTCGTAGACGATGAGGTCCGGGTGCACGCCGGAGGCCACCTCGAGCAGCGGGCCGACCAGGTCGAGGTTGGCCCGGCCGAACAGCTCGCCGACGAAACCGAGCCCGGCCTGCCCCTTCATCTCCGCCATCGCCATCGCCGGCCGCCCCAGCGACACCCGCAGGGCGCTGCGCCGCAGGCTGAAGCGGGCGCCGATCTCGTGCGTACGCAACCCGGCCATGTCCGGCGGGAACCCGCCGCTGGCCACATGCACCTCGTGCCCCACGTCGCGGCACGCCAGCGCCAGCGGGATCAGCGGCAGCAGGTGCCCTTGCAGCGGGGAGGCGACGAAGAGGATCCGCATGCGACGGGTTGTATCACGCCCCGGCTGAGCTTTCGCTGTGTTCCGGCGCCAGCAGCAACTCGGGCGCCTGGGGCTGGCGGGGCGTCAGCTCGACCTGCGCCGGCGCCTCCAGCCCGTGCTCGGAGACGCCCATCTCGGCCAGCTTGCGCGCGCTCACCAGCACCCGCGACTCCAGCGAGCCGACCGCCTTGTTGTACGCGACCACCGCCCCGCTCAGCGACGCCCCCAGCTTGCCGACGTGATCGCCCAGCGTGGACAGTCGCCCGTACAGCTCCCGGGCCAGGGCGTGCACCGCCACCGCGTTGCGCGCCATCGCCTCCTGCCGCCATGAATACGCCACCGTGCGCAGCAGCGCGACCAGCGTGGCCGGCGTCGCCAGCACCACGTTGCGCCGGAACGCGTGCTCCATCAGCGCCGGATCCCGTTGCAGCGCCGCGTCCAGGAACGGGTCGGCCGGCACGAAGAGCACCACGAAGTCGGGAGTGGACTCGAACGCCGTCCAGTACGCCTTCGCCGCCAGGGCGTCGACGTGCATGCGCAGGTGGCGGGCGTGCTGGTCGAGGTGCGAGTCGCGGGTGCGCTCGTCGCGGGACTCCATCGCCGACAGGTACGCGTCGAACGGCGCCTTGGCGTCCACCACCACCTCGCGACCGCCGTGCAGGCGGACCACCAGGTCGGGACGCACCCCGGAGTCGTCGGTCGACGCCGTGACCTGCTCGGCGAAGTCGCAGTGCTCGAGCAGCCCTGCCGCCTCCACGATGCGCCGCAGTTGATGCTCGCCCCACCGCCCGCGCACCTGCGGCGCCCGCAGCGCGGCCACCAGCTGGCGCGTCTCCGTGCGCAGCTCACCCGAGACGACGTGCATCGACCGCACCTGCTCACGCAACTCCGCGTACGCGTCCACCCGGTCGTGCTCCAGCTCGCCGATGCGCTGCTCGTAGTGCCGCAACGCCTCGTGCAGCGGCGCGACCGCGCGGGCCACCGCCTCCTGCGACTGCGCGGTCGCCTCATAGGACAACGCCTTCATCGACTGCTCCAGCCGGGCCTCGCCGTCCTGCCGGGCCTGCACGGTCGCCTCCAGCCGCGCGATGTCGGCGGCGGCCCGCAGCCGGGCGGCGAGCCAGCCCAGCGCCGCACCGACTGCCAGGCAACTCACAACCACCGCGAGCGTCGAGAATGTCACGTAACGCACTTTGCCAGACGGGTATGACGGTTTCAGCGCGGGTACCTTTGATTCATGAAGCTGTTTTGGCTGCTCATCCTGCTTCTCATCATCGTCGCGCTGGTGGTGTTCTGGCGGCGTGGCGCGGCCGGGCGCGAGCAGCGCCGCCTCGACGACGCCCGAGCCGAGGCCCAGCGCTGGTACGAACGCCTCGGCGGCCAGGTGATGAACCTGCACAGCGACGACCCGGCCGCGCGGCAGGCCCTCGCCGACGCCGGGGAGCGCTACAACGCAGCCGGCGGCCAGCTGCAGCAGGCCAAGACCCCGAGGCAGTTCGAGCTGGCCCGCGAGTCGGCGCTCGAGGGTCTGGCGTACGCGCGCGCCGCCCGCCTCGCGATGGGCCTGGACCCGGGCCCCGACCTGCCGCCGCTCGCCGCCTCGCAGGGCGCCGGCCAGCTCACCCGCGAGCGCGAGGTCGATGTGCAGGGCCAGCACTACAAGGCCGGGCCGCAGCCGGGCGCCGAGACGCCGTACTACTACCCGGGCGGCCGGGTGCAGGGCCGGCCGGTGCGGGCGGGCTGGTATTCGCAGCCGATCTGGCGCACCGCGCTGGGCGCGGGCGCCGGCGTCCTCGGCGGCATGCTCATCTTCGACGCGCTGTTCTCGCCCGGCTTCGGCGACATGGGCTACGGCGACGGTTTCCAGGACGGATACCAGGACGCCGCCGGCGACTTCGGGGGCGGCGACGGTGGCGGCGGCGGTGGCGGCGGTGGCGGCGACTTCGGCGGGGGCGACTTCGGCGGTGGGGACTTCGGCGGAGGCGACTTCTAACGGCGGCGCATGCGCAGGGCTAGCTCCTTGCGCAACGCCCGCGGGCCGGGCCACAGCTGCGTCAGATCGGCCGTGAACGCCGTACCCGACGACGTCTCCGCCATGGCCGGGCCCCCGGGCCCGGCGTGATCCACCGGATGGACCCGGTCGAGGTTCACCGGCGTCACCTCCAGCACCGTCCGCGCGCCCTCCCGCCGCACCACGATGTGCTCGATGTCCGCCCAGGCCAGCCACACCGGGTCGCTGCCCTGGGCGGCCAGCTCCAGCCCGGCCGTCGACACCCGCACCCAGGTGCGCAGCGACGACCGGGCGGAGAAGGCGAACGCCCCGGCGACCACCGCGCCGATCACCACGGCCTGCACCCCGGTCAGCCACCACGGGTCGTCGGCGCTGTGGATCAGCACCTTGACCAGCGGGGCGACCGCCAGATAGGCGACCATGATGACGGCCGCCATCACCAGGAACGTGCGGACCGGCGACGAGCGGAACAGCACCGCGTCATCCGCGGGCGCCGCGACGTCCTCAGGCGCGATCGACATGCCCTCCATGCTGATACAGCGACCTCAGAACGCGCAGGCGATCACCAGTTCCGGCGTCCGGTCGGGGAGCCGGTCGAGCTTGCCGATCCGCCCGGCCGCCTTCAGGTCGGACTCGACCAGGGCGAGCCGGTCCAGCACCGCGGCCGGCCCGAGCGCCTCGGCGAGCGGCACCTCCGCCTTCATCGACAGCTTGCGGTCCGACTTGGCGCGCCGGATCTGCCGCAACGCCTCCCCGGCCAGGCCGAGCAGGCTCGCGTCGCCCTCCGGCGCCACCCGGCTGAGCTCGTAGGTCGTCGGCCAGGTCGCCCGGTGCACCGACCCGTACCGCCACCACGACCACACCTCCTCCGCCACGAACGGCAGGAACGGCGCGAACAGCCGCAACAGCACCGAAAGCCCGGCGGCCAGCGCGGCGCGGCCCGAGTCGGCACCCGGGCCCGTGCCGTACGCGCGTTCCTTCACCAGCTCGATGTAGTCGTCGCAGAACGTCCAGAAGAACGCCTCGCTCGCCTGCAGCGCGTCGGTGTGCTGGTACGCGTCGAACGCGCGGGTCGCCGTCGTCACCACCTCAGCCAGCCCGGCCAGCACCGCCCGGTCCAGCGGCTCGGTCACCGGCTGCCGCAACGCGTCCGCCGCGCCCAGCCCCAGGGCGAACTTCGACGCGTTCAACAGCTTCGTGGCCAGCCGCCGCCCGACCTTGATCTGCGCCGGGTCGAAGGCCAGGTCCGTGCCCGGCCGGCCGCTCGCCGCCCAGTAGCGGACCGCGTCCGAGCCGTTCTGCACCAGCAGGTCCATCGGCGTGACGACGTTGCCCTTCGACTTCGACATCTTCTTGCGGTCGGGGTCGAGGATCCAGCCGGAGAGCACCGCCGTCCGCCACGGCAGCACGCCGTGCTCCAGGTGTGAGCGGACGATCGTGGCGAACAGCCAGGTCCGGATGATCTCCTGCCCCTGCGGGCGGAGATCCATCGGGAAGACGCTGTCGCCGTGGGCGCCGCCGACGATCTGCGGCGTGAGCGACGAGGTGGCCCAGGTGTCCATGACGTCCGGGTCGGCGGCGAAGCCACCCGGCTTGCCGCGCTGCGACTCGTCGAAGCCCGGCGGACACTCCGAGGACGGGTCGACCGGCAGAGAATTTTGGTCCGGTATGAGAAGCTCGGAGTGGTCCGGCTCGCCAGCGTCGTCGAGCCGGTACCAGATCGGGATCGGCACGCCGAAGAAGCGCTGCCGGCTGATCAGCCAGTCGCCGGTCAGGCCGTTCACCCAATGCTCGTACCGGTGGCGCATGTGCTCGGGCACCCAGCGCAGCTCCCGTCCCCGCTCCAGCAGCGCCTCCCGCAGCTCCCGGTCGCGCCCGCCGTTGCGGATGAACCACTGCCGGCTCGTGACGATCTCCAGCGGCGAGTCGCCGTTCTCGTAGAACTTGACCGGATGCGTGATCTGCCGCGGCTCGCCGACCAGGTCGCCGCTCTCGGTCAGGATCCGCACCATCTCACGGCGGGCGGCGTTGACGGTCAGGCCGGCGAACGGCCCGCCCGGCAGGAACCGGCCGTCCCGCCCGATCACGACGCGGGTGGGCAGGTCCAGGTCACGCCACCAGACCACGTCGGTGACGTCGCCGAACGTGCACACCATGGCGATGCCGGTGCCCTTGGCCGGCTCGGCCATCGGGTGGGCGTGCACGGGCACCTCGACGTCGAAATGTGGCGTACGCACCGACGTCAAGCCCGCGTACCGCTCGTCCGACGGGTGGTGGACCAGCGCCACACAGGCCGGCAGCAGCTCCGGCCGGGTCGTCTCCACCTCGACCGGCCCCTCCGGCCCGTGAAACCGCAGCCGGTGGTACGCGCCCGGCCGCTCCCGATCCTCCAGCTCGGCCTGCGCCACCGCGGTCTGGAAGCCGACATCCCACAACGTCGGCGCCTCCGAGCTGTAGGCCTCGCCGCGCTCCAGATTGTGCAGAAACTCGCGCTGCGAGACGGCTTGGGCCTCGCGACCGATCGTGGTGTACGTGAGTCCCCAGTCGACGGACAACCCGAGCCGCCGCCACAACGCCTCGAAGGCCTTCTCGTCATCGGCCGTCAGCCGCCCGCACAACTCGACGAAGTTGCGCCGCGAGATCGAGATCGCGGGCTTCGGCGCCTTCTCCGGCGGCTCCCACGACGGGTCGTACGGCAGCGACGGGTCACACCGGACACCGAAGACGTTCTGCACCCGCCGCTCGGTGGGCAGACCGTTGTCGTCCCAGCCCATCGGATAGAAGACCGACTTGCCGCGCATCCGCTGGAACCGGGCCACGGTGTCGGTGTGCGTGAACGAGAAGACGTGCCCCATGTGCAGCTCGCCGGAAACCGTCGGCGGCGGCGTGTCGATCGAGAAAACCTGCGCGCGCTTCCCGCCTACCCACTCGAACCGGTAGGTGCCGTCGCTCTCCCAGCGAGCACCCCATCTGTCTTCCAGTCCGTCGAGGGTCGGGCGGTCCGGCATGCGGCCGCGAGCAGGTTCTTCCGTCATGCGGCTCAGGGTATGGCCGCCGCACATGCACAGGCCAGGGAATTCGCCCCCGGGCGCCTACCGTCAGCGGCCTGTCGTCAGGGCGCCCGCCGGGCAGCGCCGTCGGCGCCGCCGTCCGTGACGCTCGAGAAACCGCCCGTCGTGCGCACGTTCACCACCGTGCGCCAGGTGAACGGCCCGGCCGGCGCGCACCGGCCGGCGCCGCTCTCCGCCCGGAAGATCTCGCCCGCCCTCGGCGCCGGGCCGGCCACGACCGTGACCGTCAACGCGTCACCGTCACGGGTCAGCGTCACAGCCCGCGGGACGCACTGCAGATGGTGCGCCACGACCAGGGCCAGCCGCCGGCCGTCGAAGCTGTACTGCTCGACCGGAACCGCCTCCCCCTGGGCCGGCGTGCTCTGCTCGCTGATCGAGACCACGGCGTCGATGCGGCCGCCGAACTGTCTCGCGGCGGCCCCGGTCGCTGACGGCGGCTGCGGATCCGGCTCGGTCAGCACCACCGGCAGCACGATCACCAGCGTCAGGCCCGCGACATAGCAGGCCGCGTACCCCGGCGTCGGCGCACGCCGAGCCACCGGCGCCGGCCATGGCAACGCAGTCACGGCCAGCACGACCCGCAGCAGCAGTGCACCGACGACCGTCATGCAGGCGAACACCAGCATCACGTGCCACGGCAACCAGTCCGCGTGCCAGGCCAGGAAGCCCAGCATCCCGGCCAGATAGACGCTCTCGCCGGCCACCGCCAGGCTCAACGCCCGGACGTGCTCGTCGCCGCGCAGACGAAACAGCCGGATCACGCCGGCGATCAGCACCGCGGCAACCACGACCAGCAGGAACGTCCTCACCCCTAGATCGTGACCACCCCGCGCAAGGCGGGCCGGACCATCCACATCGAACGCTCGCCGGCCGACCGGCCGGCAGGCGTCGACGCGCGGGCATCCCGGTGCGGATCAAGCCGCCGGGTCCTTCTCGTGATCCAGCAGCCAGCGCTTGACCGGCAACCCCCACCGGTAGCCGCCCAGCGACCCGTCCAGCCGCAGCACCCGGTGACACGGCACGAACAACGCCGCCGCATTCCGCGCGCAAGCCGACGCCGCCCCGCGGATCGCCTCCGGCCGACCGGCCAGCTCGGCGAAGGCGGTGTAGGTCACCGGCGCCCCGGGCTTGATGTCGCGCATCACCCGCCAGGCGTGCGCGATGAACGTGCCACCGATGTGCTGCCGCACCGGCACGTCGTCGATCGCGGTCAGATCACCCTCCAGATAGGACTTGACGGCGCGCGTCACGTCTCCAAGATGGGCCTCCGGCTTCGCATCGGCCACGAGCGTGGGGTGCATCAGTGCGATCAGGTCGGTCGGGTCGGCAGTGAAACCGGACGCCAGCACGGCGCCGTCGTCATCCACCACCGCGGTGAACGAGCCGGCCGGGGTGGCCATCGTCGAGTAGTGCATCATCGCGTTTCTCCTTCGTGCGTGGGCTCGTCAGCGTGCCCGGCCGCGGCCCGCCGTTGGGCCGGCCTGTGGACAACCGGCTGCTGTGGATAACCGCGCCAGAGCCGGATCAATGCGTAGGATCGCCAGGGCCGCCACCGTTCGGCGTGCCGCTCGAGGGCGGCGGGAGTGTCGGGCAGACCGAGCGCTGCCGCGCCGCGCCGGACGGCCAGGTCGGTGGGGAGGAAGACGTCCGGGTCGCCGATCGCGCGCATGGCGATGTAACCGGCCGTCCACGCCCCGATGCCGGGCACCTCCTGGAGCCGGGCCATCGTCTCGTCGCGATCGGTCCCCGGGTTCAGGTCGAGCTTGCCGTCGGCGACCGCTTCGGCGAGGGAGCGGATCGTGGTGCGGCGAGCGGCCGGCATGCGGAAGGCGTCGTCGGGCAGGGCGGCGATGGCGGCTGCGCCGGGGAATCCGGTGAGGCCGCCGGGCGCCGCAGGCGCCGCGGTTTCGGTAGGAGCGACCAACCCCGGCCCATCGCCGGGCGAGGGCCTGGTGGGGGAGGGGGAGGGCCCAAAGGGTGACCCACTCCCCGCCGACTTGATCAAGCGGGTCAATGTCGTCCGCGCGCTCGCCACGCTCACCTGCTGGCCCACAATCGCCCGCACCGCCATCTCGAAGCCGTCCACCGCGCGCGGCACCCGCACCCCCGGCTCCGCCTCCACCAACGCCCGCAACGCCGGATCCTCACCCAGCGTCCCGTCCACCGCGATCGGATCGGCGTCCAGATCGAACAACCGCCGGCACCGCGCCACCGCCGGCGCCAGGTCCCGCACGTCGGCCAGCCGCAGCGCCGCCGAAACCCACCGCGGACCCGGCCGCAGCGTCACGGTCCCGGCCCCGTGCGGCAGATGCAGACCTCTGAGGTACGTGTCACCGGCGACTTCCTCGACTCCCGGCAACGCCCGCGCCGCCAGGAACTCGAGCAGCGCCGCCGCGTGCAGCGGGGCCCGGTACGCCAGCCGCAGCGAGATCGTTCCCGCTTCCTTCACGGCCGCGCGGCGACGGCTCTCGCGCAGGCGGCCGGGCGGGTTCGCGTACACCTGCAGGATCGTGTCGTTGAATTGCCGCACGCTGCCGAAACCTGCCGCGAAGGCGATCTCGGCGAGGCCCAGGTCGGTGGTCTCGATCAGGATCCGGGCGGTCTGCGCACGCTGCGCCCTGGCCAGCGCCAGCGGTCCGGCGCCCAGCTCGGTGGTCAGCATGCGGTGCAGGTGCCTCTCGGTGTATCCGAGCCGGCTCGCCAGCCCGGGCACGCCCTCGCGGTCGACGACGCCGTCGCCGATCAGCCGCATCGCGCGGCCCACCACGTCGGCCCGCACGTCCCACTCGGGGGAGCCGGGGGCGGCGTCCGGGCGGCAGCGGCGGCAGGCCCGGAAACCGGCGCGCTGTGCGGCGGCCGCCGACGGGTGGAACTCCACGTTCTCCCGCTTCGGCGTGACGGCCGGGCAGGACGGGCGGCAGTAGATGCCGGTGCTTCGCACGGCCGTGTAGAACCAGCCGTCGAAGCGCTGGTCGCGGCTGTCCACGGCCCGGTAGCACCGGTCGAAGTCCAATTCCATGACACGAAGTCTGCTCCTGCGCGCGGGCCCGGCGCTGGCGGGATTCGGACATGGCCGTCGGGTGGTAGAAACAACGTCCATGAGCGGGTACGTGGATCTTCCGGGAGAGCAGCGCGTCTACGTCGAGGTGCACGGCAGCGGCGGTGAGCCGGTCTTCCTGCTGCACGGCGGCTTCCAGGGCGCCGACAGCTGGGCGGCGCAGATCAAGGCGCTGGAGGACGGCTACCACGTGTTCGTGCCGGAGCGGCGGGGCCACGGGCGGTCGCCGGACGTGCCGGGCCCGTACACGATTCCGGTGATGGCCGAGGAGACGGCGGCCGTCATCCAGACGCTGGCGCAGGGGCCCGCCCACCTCGTCGGGTGGTCGGACGGCGCGTATGTCGCGGCGTGGCTCACGCTGCACCGCCCCGAGCTGGTGCGCAGTGCGGTGTGGATCGGTCAGCCGCTCGCCGAGGAAGGCCGCACCTCGGGGGAGCGCTCGCTCGTCGACGATCCGCATCTGGCCAGCTACTTCCGCGACGACTACATCAGGACGTCACCGGACGGACCGGAGCATTACGAGGTCGTGTTCCGGAAGGTGCTGTCGCTGTGGCAGAACCCGGTCGAGATGTCGTTCGAGGAGTTCGCCTCGATCACCGCGCCGGTGCTGGTGCTGCAGGGCGACGACGACGGCGTACGCATCGACTGGAACCGCCGGGTTGCCGCCACGATCCCGAGGGGGCAGTTCGCCGTCGTGCCGGGGACCGGGCACGGCGCGCCGCTGCAGCGGGCCGCCGTCGTGAACCAGATGATCCTGGACTTCCTGGCCGATCCGGAGCCGGAACGGTTCCTCGGACTGGGCGCATTGAAGGACACGTAGACTGGCTCTCCGTGAGTCTCACCATCGGCATCGTCGGCCTGCCCAACGTCGGCAAGAGCACGCTCTTCAACGCCCTGACCAAGAACGACGTGCTCGCCGCGAACTACCCGTTCGCGACGATCGAGCCCAACGTCGGCGTGGTCGGGCTGCCCGACGAACGGCTGGGGAAGCTCGCCGAGCTGTTCTCCAGTGAGAAGGTGATTCCGGCGCCGGTGTCGTTCGTCGACATCGCGGGCCTGGTCCGCGGCGCATCCAAGGGTCAGGGCCGGGGTAACGCCTTCCTCGCGAACATCCGCGACGCGTCGGCGATCTGTCAGGTCGTGCGCGCGTTCTCCGACCCGAACGTGCTGCACGTGGACGGCAAGGTGTCGCCCGCGGACGACATCGAGACGATCAACACCGAGCTGATCCTGGCCGACCTGCAGACGGTGGAGAAGGCGCTGCCGCGGCTGCAGAAGGAAGCGAAGCTCAAGAAGGACAAGGCGCCGGCCGCGGCCGCCGCGGAGGCGGCGTTCAAGCTGCTCAACGACGGGGTGACGCTGTACCAGGGCGCCGCCGGCGCCGGCATCGACGTGGGCCTTCTGGGCGAGTTGCACCTGCTCACGACCAAGCCGTTCCTGTACGTGTTCAACGTCGACGAGCAGGAGCTGAACAACGCGGCGTTCCTGGACGAGATGCGGGCCCTGGTCGCGCCGGCCGACGCCGTGTTCATGGACGCGAAGATCGAGTCGGAGCTGATCGACCTGCCGCCGGACGAGGCGATGGAGCTGCTGGAGTCCACCGGCCAGACCGAGCCGGGCCTGAACCAGCTGATCCGGGTGGGCTTCGAGACGCTGGGCCTGCAGACCTATCTGACGGCAGGCCCGAAGGAGGCCCGGGCCTGGGTGATCCCGAGGAACGCGACCGCCCCGGAGGCGGCCGGCGTGATCCACACGGACTTCCAGCGGGGCTTCATCAAGGCCGAGATCGTCAGCTACGACGACCTGATGGCGGCCGGCTCGATGGCGGCGGCGAAGGCGGCGGGCAAGGTCCGCATGGAGGGCAAGGACTACGTCATGAAGGACGGCGACGTGGTGGAGTTCCGCTTCAACGTCTGACGTCGGTCCGGCTAAAGCGGTTGCGCCGGGCCGGGTTCGTCGTCAGCCTGGGCGGCGATGACTGACGCGGCGCACCTCCTGAGGCTCTACGACGAACAACTGCGCACCGAGGCGGAGACGCCCAATGCGGTCTCGGTCGCCCGGCTCGGTCCGTTGCGGCTGGCCACCTTCGACGGCGGGCGGGGCTTCGTCACCTATCCGCATCTGGGCGGTGCCGATGCGGACGCGATCGAGCGGCTGGTCGCGGAGGCCCTGGAGCACTACCGGGCCGACCCGGCGATCAGCCGGGTGGAGTGGAAGACCCGGGGCCACGATCACGCCCCGGGCCTGCACGAGGCCCTGGTCCGGAACGGGTTCGTTCCGGACGACCCCGAGTCGATCATGGTCGGGGAGATCTCCGACGCACTGGCGGCGGACGTGCCGCTTCCGGCCGGGGTCACGCTGCGCCGAGTCACCACCGAGCATGACGTCCGGGCGATGAGCGCGATGGCGGCCGAGGCGTTCGGCGACTCGGACTCCCGAGAGGTGGCCGACGCCCTCCTTCGCCGGCTCGGGCTCGGGACCGGGATGGAGCTGTGGGTGGCGGAGGCCGGCGGCGAGATGGTCGGGGCGGGCCGGCTGGAACCGGTCGCGGGCAGCGACTTCGCCGGCCTGTGGGGCGGTGCCGTCCTCATGCCGTGGCGCAAGCGCGGCATCTACCGCGCGCTCACGGCGGCCCGTGCCCGATCGGCCCTGGCCGGCGGGAAGACCCTGGTGCACAGCGACTCGACGGAATACTCCCGCCCCATCCTGGAACGCTCCGGCCTGGTGAAGGTCTCGACCACGACCCCGTACATGTGGCGGCGCTGACGAAGAGGTTCAGGCCCGCGTCGCCGTCACCAGCCAGGCGGCGGACGCGAACTGGACGCCGCCGGGGCCTTCGTGCGCCTTCATCACCGCGTGCAGGGCGTCGGCGGCGCTCTGCCGCTCGGCGGGCTCCCGGCCCTGAAGCATCCAGCCGAGCAGGCCCAGCACGAACTCGTGCGCGTCGTCCGCGTCGCGGCCGTAGGTCATCGGCTCGGCCAGGTCCGCCAGTCGCACGTCGGTGAAGCCGGTGCCGGCCAGCAGCGCGCGCACGTCGTCGGGGTCGCTCTGGGAGAACGGACTCGGCGATCCCGGCGGCGGTGCGGGCAGGTCGCGGCCGGTCAGGGCCCGGGCGAAGGCGCCGATCCACTCGTTGCGATCCGGCCGCTGCCAGGACAGCAGCACGAGCCGGCCGCCGGGACGCAGCGCGCGGGCGATGTTGGCGAACGCCACGTGGGGCTGTCCGAAGAACATCGAGCCGGTGCGACTGATGGCGATGTCGAAGGCGCCCTCGTCGAACGGGTGGACCTGAGCGTCGGCGTGCGCGAAGCGGGCGTTGGCTGTGCCCTCCCGCTCCGCGAGCCGGCGCGCCACGTCGATCATCTCGGAGGAGAGGTCGACCCCGAAGGCGGAGCCCTCGGGTGCGAGCCGGGCCGCGTCGCGCGTCGTCTGCCCGGTGCCGCAGCCGATGTCGAGCACCCGGGAGCCGGGCTCGATGGCGGCCGCCCGCATGAAGGCGGGGTGGTAGCGCTCCAGCGACCGGTCGAACCGGTCGGCGTGGACGGCCCAGTAGCCGCCCTCGGCGCCGTCCCAGGCGCCGGCCTGCGCCTGGTTCGTCGGGTCGACCTCGGTGGTCCGGCTGCTCATGACCCACTCCTATACTCTCTTTGGGAGTACTCAGCATCGTCCCAAGGGGAGTAAATGTCAAGCGCGCCTGCGGTGACCACCACGTCGTACGCGATCCTCGGGCTGCTCGCCGTGCGCTCCTGGAGCACGTACGAGCTCACCCAGCAGATGAACCGCAGCCTGGGCCGGATGTGGCCGCGCGCGCAGAGCAAGCTCTACGAGGAGCCGAAGAAGCTGGTCGCGCTCGGTCTGGCCACCGCCACCACGGAGCAGGTCGGCAGGCGCCCGCGCACCGTCTATGCGATCTCGCCGGCCGGGAGCGCCGCTCTGGCCCGCTGGCTCGAGGAGCCCGGGGAGGGCCCGGTGCTGGAGTTCGAGCAGTTGGTGAAGCTCGCCTTTGCCGAGAACGGCACCCGGGCGGACGCCCTGCGCACGGTGGCGGCCGCCCGTGCGTGGGCCGTGCGCGCGAACGTCGGCAACCTGGTCGCCGCCCGCGAGTACGCCGTCGGGGAGGGGCCGTACCAGCATCGGGCGGCCCAGGGCATGCTGGCCGGCGCCTTCTTCACGGACTTCTACGCGATGGTGGCCCGGTGGGCGGACTGGGCGACCGAACAGATCGAGTCGTGGCCCGAGGAGCCGGCCGAGGCGGTCGCCGACCCGGCCGCCCTGGCGGAAATTCTTGACAAGGCCCGGTGGTCCGGCGACGACCCGCTGGTGGGTTCGGCCGGCTGACGCTACTCCGGCTGGAGGAACTCCAGGCGGTTGCCGTGGTCGTCCGCCGTGTACAGGCGGCGATGGCCCGGGAAGTGCGGGTCCCACTCGACCCCGCGGCCCGCCGACCGCAACCTCGACGCGAGCCCGTCCAGGTCGTCCACCAGGACGCCCGGGTGAGCCTTGCGGGCCGGGACGAAGCTTTCCTCTACGCCCAGGTGGATCTCCCAGCCGCCACCCGCGAACCAGCAACCGCCCCGCGTCGCTAGCGCCGGTGGCTTCTCCAGCTCGCGCATGGAGAGGACGCCGCCGTAGAAGGCTCTGGCGGCGTCCTCTCCACCCGGCGGGATCGCCAGCTGCACGTGGTGCAGACGTTCGAACGAGAAGGGCATGCGCCCAACTTAGGTCAGGCCGGGGTGCGCAGGCGGGAGAACTTGCTGCGTCAAACAATCACTCGATGCGGAACGAGTGTCAAGGCCGTAGCATCTGTGTCATGTCTCTCAAGCCGCTGACCAGCGAGGAAGAGGCAGTGATGCGCGCGCTCGGGCGGTTGATGCTGGTGCTGCCCCGGGTGCTCGACGCGGACCTGGAGCAGGGTGAGCGGATGTCGCTCAGCGAGTACTCCGCGTTGCGGCACCTCTCCGAGGCCGAGGGCCGCCGCCTGCGGATGAGCGATCTGGCCGCGGCCTGCGACATGTCGCTGAGCGGCATGACGCGGCTGGCCGGCAAGCTCGAGTCGCTGGGCTACCTGCAGCGCCGCCGCTGCGAACGGGACGCCCGTGGCATGGACGCCGTGCTCACCGATGCCGGCCTGCGGCGGCTCGAGGCGGCCTGGCCGACGCATCTGGAAAGCGTGCGCAAGCGCATCTTCACGCACCTCGAGGGCCTCGACATGGGCACCCTCGCCCGGGCGCTCGAGGCGATGTCCTGCACCAAGGATCGCTGCTAGCGGCCGGCCGGGAGCACAGCCGCCGACGTCGGGGCCCGGCTAGTCGCCCGCGGCCAGGTCGAACTCGTTGCCCTCCGGGTCGGCGAGGGTGATCCACTCGATGCCGTACTCGGCGTGCTCGGACAGCTTCGTCGCGCCGAGTGAGACGAGCCGGTCGGCCTCGGCCCGCCAGTCCGGCCCGGAGAGGTCGATGTGCAGGCGGTTCTTGACCGTCTTGCCCTCCGGCACCTTGAGGAACATCAGCGCCGGCCGTCCGTCCGGCTTGTCGCGCCCGATGGTCGCGAAGAACCCGTTGGCGCCTTCGTCGACCGGGCGGGACAACGCCTGCGACCAGAATCCGGCCAGGGCCGCGGCGTCGCCGGTGTCGATCACGATGTGTGCGATGGAAAGCATGACCAGTGCCTTTCTAGAGAGGCCAGAGGATTTCGGTACGCCAGTGAGCCGGATCCGCGGTGTCCCCGGGACCGACCAGATAGATCTCGCGGATCGGCCCGTCGGACCCGCCCTCGCCGTCGAGGACGTGCCGCCCGAGCAGGCCGTAGGTCAGGTCGAGCTCCTCGAACGAGCCGATGTGCAGCGCAACCGCGTAGCGGCCACCGGGGATGGTGCTGGTTTTCAGCGTGGGGGCGACGACCGGAACGTATGCCGTGACCTCTCCACCGTCGTTCTCGAACCAGCCCGGTCCGTACAGGGCCGCGCCCGGACCGGCCGGCTGCAGGCCGGACCGGCCCACCTCCGCGAACAGCCGCGGATAGACCTCGGCGCAGTAGTCGCCGATCGCCTCCCGCGAGATCACGGTGCTGTCCGCGACGGCGGCCACAGCGGGCACCTCCCTGATCCGCACCGGCGAAGGCACCGGCCCGGCCATCAACGCCCGCAGCGACGCGACCGCGGTCGCCGTCTCGGTCAGCCGGCGATGCAGGCGGTCGAGGTGGGCGGCGATCCCGGCCTCCCGCTCGTGCGGTGCCGCGTGCAGCACCGCCCGGATCTCGGCCGGCGGCATCCGCACGTCGCGCAGCCGCCGCACCAGATGCGCGTCGGTGACCTGCTCCGGCGTGTACCGGCGATACCCGGTGGCCGGGTCGACCTCGGCCGGCACCAGGACGCCCACGTCGTGGTAGTGGTGCAGCGTCTTGACCGGCAGGTGGGTCAGCCGGCTGAACTCACCGATGGTGATCGTGGCGGGCATGGTCAACACTGTGCACCCTCCGGTGACCGGAGGGTCAAGCCCGATTGACCACGTTCACTAGGCTGCGGTGCATGGCCGCCCGCAAGATCGTGACCGCTGTCGGTTCCGCCGTGGGTCAGGGAGTCCTGACCGGTCTCTGGACCGCCGCCGGTGAGCTCTCACCGGCGAAACGCCGCGTGCTCCGCTTCGCCTCCGGCGCCGGCGTCGCCGCGTTCGGCTTCCTGACGGCGAAAGGCGACGAGAGGCGCGACGAGAAGGGCGAC
>NZ_JBFAZH010000048.1:0-15649 GCF_040681735.1 Actinoplanes sp. NPDC051633
CCGGGAGGTCCTCGGCGCGCTCGACGACCTGCTCGGGCGGTGGCGCGCGCCGGCGGCGTGGGGGTTGCCGCTGGTGACCTTTCCGCAGCCCGGCGTCGAGTGGCTGGTTCCCGGCACCGGGTGGCACGTCGACTCGTACGGGCCGGACCACGAGCTGCCGGGCGTGACGGTCTTCGCGTTCCTGCTCCCGGTCGACGCGGGCGGCGGCGGCACGGTGGTGCTGTCCGGCTCGCACCACCTGGTCAACCGTCACATCGCAACGACCGGCACCTGGAAGCCCGCCGCGGTGAAGGCGGCCCTGACCGCCGCGCATCCCTGGCTCGCCGACGTGTGGCGGGGCAACCGCCGCCCCGGTGACGAGGCGGTGGTGAACGACGTGCCGCTGTCGATCCGAGAGCTGACCGGCGCCCCGGGCGACGTGATCCTCATGCATCCGCGAACCCTGCACACCGCGGCCCCGAACACAGCCGAAACCCCGCGCATGATGCTCGTGGAGATCATCACCCGCTGACGAAAGTGGTAGCCCACCCACCTTTGGGAGCCCCCGAAAGGTGGCTCCCCTACCACTCTTCGCTCGCCCGAGCCGGCCGCAACCCCAGTGGTAGCTCAGCCACGCTGGATTCCCAGGGTGAGGACGGGGTCGGCACAGGCTCCTGACAGGTTTCCTGCCCACCGTGAGGGCTTCACCTCAGCTACCGGAGGTCTTCTCGTGCAATCCAAGAAACGCACCGCCGCACTCGTCGGGGCCGGCGGTCTGGCGGCGGCCGGTGTCGCCGGCTTCGCCCTGCTCGCCGGCCCGGCCCAGGCCGAGCCCGCGCCGTCCGCCTCGGGCTCAGCGCCGGCCGCGCCCGCCGCACCTCAGCCCGACCCGTCCGGCTCGGCGTCCGCGCCCGCAGCGCCGGGCACCACCCAAGGGCGGCCCGACCCGGCCGCCCGCCAGCAGGAGCTCGCCG
The DNA here is from genome assembly GCF_040681735.1 of Actinoplanes sp. NPDC051633. NCBI lineage: Bacteria > Bacillati > Actinomycetota > Actinomycetes > Micromonosporales > Micromonosporaceae > Actinoplanes > Actinoplanes sp. NPDC051633. The sequence goes on from NZ_JBFAZH010000048.1 coordinate 954, forward strand.
CCGCGCTGGCCAAGGAACTCGGCATCGACCAGGCGAAGGTCGCCGCCGCGCTGGAGAAGGTGCGCACCGACCAGCAGAACGCCGCCAAGGCCGACCGCATCGCCGAGCTCAGGACGAGGCTCGACGCCGCGGTCAAGGACGGCAAGCTGACCGCCGAACAGCGCGACGCGATCCTCAAGGCCGCCGAGGCCGGGGTCCTGCCCGGCGGCGGCCCGGGCGGCGGCTTGGGCGGCTGGGGCGGCCGAGGCCACGGGCCCCGCTGACCGGAGCTGACCCGGCACGAAGCACGGCCGGGCGGGCCGAGGCCCGCCCGGTCGCTGTGCCGTCAGCCCTGGTCGCGCGTGCGGATCATGCGGCGGACCTCGTCCGCGCGCTCGTCCACCGTCTTGCGGACCACCGGCGCCGACGCCTCCGCAGCCGTCGCCGCCCGCGAGAGGTAGGCCTCGTCCACCCCGTGCACCGGGAACAACCGGCGCGCGAAGAACATCGCCAGGATCATCCCCGGCCGGTGCAGGTCGGGCAGCAGCTCCAGATAGCGCTCGCCATACGGCGCCAGCAGCTCCTCCTGCCCCGGGCGGTGGAAGGCCGTGGTCACCGCCGCGAAGGAGCCGATCGGGACGCTCCGGTCGACGGTCAGCGCCTGCCACACCTCCTCCTTCGCCTCCACGGTCGGCGTGGCCGCCCGCACCGCGAGAGCCCGGAACTTCGCGTCGGGGTCGGTGTCGCGGGCGAGCAGCGCCCGCGACTCGGCCGCCGTCTCGCCGCCCAGCTCGGCCTTGCGGATCAGCGCCCGCCACCCCAGGTCGACGTCGTCACCGGCCGCGTCCTGCAGCGCCGCCACGTCTGTCGTCACCCGGGCCAGAAACCGCAGCGCCACCCGCCGGCGGCTCCGCGATGCGGCCAGCTGGTCGCAGACCGACGCCACGCTCGCCATCAGCTCGGCGCGCACGGCCGGCGGCGCCCACACCTCGGCCACCTCGCAGGCCAGCATCAGGTACGGCTCGATCACCGCGTCGGACGTCTCCACCCGCAGCACCGACGTCAGACACTCGGCGACCTCGGCCGCGGACAGCTCGCCGGCGAGCAGCGCGTCCCACACCGTCGCGACCGCCACGCCACGGGAGATCGGCGTGGGCAGCGCCGCCGCGAGCGCGGGCGCCGCCGGCCGGGTCGTGGCGAACGTCAGATCGTCGTCGTTCACCAGGTAGAAGTCGGCCGCCGGCAGATCCACTGGGGTGCGCTCCGACGAGACCTCCACGCGCCGGAGCTCGGTGCGGACCAGTGCGCCGTCCTTGTTCTCATACGCGCCCACCGCCACCACCTGTGGCCGGGGCGGACCGTCCGGCCCCCGGCCGACCAGCACAGACTCCTCGAGGGTGAGGCGGTCGACGCCGGCCGTGGAGAGCCAGCCGGACCGCCACGCGTCGAGGTCGCGGCCGGAGGTGGCGGCCAGGGCGTCGATCAGGTCCTGCAGCGTGGTGCTGCCCCAGGCGTGGCGGGCGAAGTAGTCGGTCATCCCGGCCCGGAAGTTGTCCTCGCCGACGTAGACCATGAGCTGCCGCAGGACCGACGCGCCCTTGGGGTAGGTGATGTTGTCGAAGATCGAGGCCGCCTCGGCGACGTCGTTGATCGGCTGGTGGATCGGGTGCGAGGTGGGACCCTGATCGGCGATGTACGCGGTGAGCTTGTCGTCGGCGAGGTGGCTGGCCCAGGCGTCGGTGTAGATCGTCGCGCCCTCGGCCGCCCAGTTGCAGGCGAACTCGGCGAAGGCCTCGTTCAGCCACAGGTCGTCCCACCAGCGCATCGTCACGATGTTGCCGAACCACATGTGCGCCATCTCGTGCAGCAGCACCTTGGCCAGCAGCTCGTCCTCGGCCGGGGTGGGCGCGGACCGGCGCAGGAACTGGTCGCTCCAGGTGACGCAGCCGTAGTTCTCCATCGCGCCGCCGAACTCGGGCATGAACACCTGGTCGTATCGGCGCTGCGGGAACGGCATGCCGAACGCCTCGGCGTAGAAGGCCAGCCCCTGCTCGGTCACCGTGAAGATATTGTCGGCGTCGCGGTCGACGACCGCGGCCAGCGAGCGGCGGGCGTACAGGCCCAGGTCGTGGTCGCCGGCCGGGCGCCGGACCTCGTGCAGCGGCCCGGCGTTGACCACCACGTTGTACGTGGACAGCGGCGGCGTGGCCGGGAACGCCCAGATCTGCGAGGACCCGCTGGCGCTCACCGACGCGTCGCCGGAGTTGCTCAGCACCGTCCAGCCGGCCGGCGCGGTCACCGTGAAGACATGCGGCGCCTTGAGATCGGGCTGGTCGAAGCAGGCCCACACGTGCCGCGCCTCGTCGGGCTCGAACGACGTCCACATGTAGACCTCGCCGTCGGCCGGATCGACCGCGCGGTGCAGGCCGGGGCCGTCGGAGGTCTCCGCCTGCTCGGCCTCGACCACCAGCGTGTTGGACCGGGCCAGCCCGGTCAGCGGCAGCCGGCCCTCGGACGCCGGCCCTAGCTCGGCGCCGTTGAGCGTCGCGCGCAGCACGGTCGCGGCGCAGTCGACGAACGTCTCGACGCTCCCCAGATCGTCCCGCTCGCCACAGGCGAAGGTGATCGTCGACACCGTGCGCACCCGCGGCCCGGTCGGCAGATCGGTCAGGTCGACCGCGATCTCATACCGCTCCACGGTCAGCAGCGCGGCACGGGCCTGGGCCTCGGTCTGCGTAAGGCTCTTCACATCCACCACGTGATCGTAGGGGAAGCGTCCGACATAACGCCGACCCCTGATACTGGACGGGTGATCGAGCTGGTGCCGGACCGGGATCGGCGTTCCGCGTGGACGCTGCTGGTCGATGGCACCCCGCAGTCGCACGTCGACCTGGCCGATCCGACCCATCTCGAGTTCGAGTACATCCGCCGGATGGCGACCGCGATCGATCTGGCCGCCCCCGCCGGCGATCCGCTGCGGGTGCTGCATCTGGGCGGCGGCGCGCTGACCCTGGCGCGGTATGTGGCCGCGACGCGACCGGGCTCGCCGCAGCGAGTGGTGGAGATCGACGGCGAGCTGGTCGAACGGGTGCGCGAGGCGCTGCCGTGGGACCGCAAGGCCAAGATCCGGGTACGCGTCGCCGACGCCCGTGAGGTGGTCACCGGTGCCTCGGCGGGCGGATACGACCTGGTGCTGCTCGACGTCTTCGCCGGCGCGCGTACCCCGGCTCATCTCGCCTCTGCTGAGTTCTTCACGCAGGTGGCCCGGGTGCTCGCGCCGGGCGGGTGGCTGATCGCGAACGTGGCCGACGGCCCGCCGCTGAAGTTCGCCCGCGCCCAGGTCGCCACGATCCGGGCCGCGCTGCCCGAGGCGTGCCTGGTGGCCGATGCCGGCGTGCTGCGCGGCCGGCGCTTCGGCAATCTCGTCGTGGTCGCCGGACGCACCCCGCTGCCGGTGGCCGGTCTGACCCGGCGGGCGGCCGGCGACTGGTTCCCCGGCCGGGTGGAGACGGATCTGGACCGCTTCGCCTCGGGTGTGGCGCCGGTCACCGACTCGTCCGCGGTCGCCTCACCGGCACCGCCGCTAAATCTGTTCAGCGCACGCAAGTAGGGCCGGCCCGGCGGTCGTACATCGGCCGAAGGTCCGAGCGTAGGCAGCTACAAGTGTCAACTATCTGCCACAGAGCAATTAAGTAGTTCGCGGACTTGTCGGCATCGATGCGGTCCCGATCTAATCGAATCTCGGCCGCGAGTCATCGCGGCGTCGACGGGAGGGGCGCGCATGATCGACCAGCACTTCCTGTCCCCATCCTTCGCGCCCGACGTGTTCGGGTCGCTGCAGGGTGGCGAGCGGGTGTTGTGGCAGGGACGCTGCGGCGTCGCGGAGTATGCGTTCGACCAGGCCGCTTCGATGCCGCGCTGGACACTTCCGGAGACCACCGTCGTGCTCGTCACCGACCGGCGACTGCGCTATTCACACGAGGTCGAGGGGACTCCTCAGGTGCGCTCGGGCGAGCTGCGCTGGCTGTGGCCTCAGCACCTGCGCGTCCAGCCGGGCGCCCGCAGCGACGACCGCCGCGCGGCGGCCACCCAGATCCAGCTGGTCTGCGGCGGAGACGACGGCACCTATCCGGCTCTCGTGCTGGCCGGCGGCGACCTGGCCAGGGTCGGCGACGCCGACCGGATGGCCAACATCATGCGTCAGGCCATCGCCCGCTTCCGGGTGGACAACGCGGACAAGCTCGGCCTGACCTCCGTGCAGATGCGGATGCTGGGGCGGATCCTGATGGGTCCCGAGTTCCGCAACCATCAGGGCGGCGAGGGCCAGACCGCGTCGTTGCTGGGCGCGCTGCTCGTGGCCCGGCCGGTGGCGGTCCCCGAGCCGATCGCCGAGCGGATCGCCGAGCCGGCCCCGACGAGCCAGCCTCCCATGGGCCAGACTCCGATGGGCCAGACCCCGGTGATCCCCGAACAGGTCGGCCAGACCACGCGCCTGATCAACTACCGGCCCGGCCGAGCGGCCGACGCGGCCCGCCAGCTGCTGGCCGTCCGCGCAGAGCAGGAGGCCGTGCGGGTGGAGCCGGAGGTCGCCTCACGCGCCGCCGATCTGGCCGCCCGGATCGCCGACCTGGTGTCCCAGGAGGGCGGCCCGGCGCCCCGGCATTCGCACCAGGGGCACGCCGAGCCACGCCTCGACGACGTGGACATCGACCTCGACCTCGATTCGGACGTCGACTCCGACATCGACTCCGAGGTCACCACCAACCTGGCCGACCGGGCGGAGCGGATCCGGCGGACCGCCGCCCGGATGGCCGCCAACTCGGCGCGGTGGAAGGTGGGGATTCGCCGCGAGATCGGCCTGTCCACACGGGGTGGCCAGAACAACTGAAAGCGCCATCGCCGCGCTTTACTGGTCGCTAGCCTCGATCGGGACGATATGTCCCTATTGAGGAGCGTTTCGCATGGCTACTCTGCTGTACCGGCTGGGTCGGCTGGCGTACCGGCGCCGGCGGCGGGTCGCCGGTCTGTGGGCGTTTCTCATGGTGCTGCTGGCGGTCGGCGCGGTCGCGCTCGGCGGCAAGACGGTAGATGCCTTCTCGATCCCGGAGACCGAGTCGCAGGCCGCCCTCGACGACCTCAAGACCGACCTGCCCAGCGCGGGTGGCGCTTCGCTGACGGTGGTGCTGCAGGCCCCGGCCGGGACCACGCTGACCACCGCGCCGATGAAGAAGGCGGTCGCCGCGGTGGCGGCACGGGCGGCCGAGCTGCCGGACGTCGTCGCCGTCGTCGACCCGTACACCAGTGAGCGGATCGACCGTACCCAGCGGGTCGGTCTCCTGGCCGTGCAGTACACCAAGGGTGAGGACGACCTGACCGGTGAGGACCGGGCCGCGTTCGACACGCTGGCCGCGGCCGGCGGGCCGGGCAGGCTCCGGGTGGTGCCGGGCGGTGTCACGGGCGGCGCGCCGGAGCTGGGCCCGATCGACGCCATCGGCGTGGTGATCGCCGCCGCGGTGCTGGTGCTGACCTTCGGCTCGCTGGTCGCGGCAGGGATGACTCTGCTCACCGCCCTGCTCGGGGTAGGCGTCGGCATGTCCGGCCTGCTGCTGGTCACCGCGGTCGTGGACGTGTCGTCGACGGCGCCGATCCTGGCCCTGATGCTCGGCCTCGCGGTCGGCATCGACTACGCGCTGTTCATCACGTCGCGGCATCGGGCCCAGCTGCGCGACGGGCTGCCGATCGAGGAGTCGATCGCCCGGGCCACCGCGACGGCCGGTTCGGCGGTGCTCTTCGCCGGGGCCACAGTGGTGGTGGCGCTGGCCGGGCTCGGCCTGGTCGGGGTGCCGTTCCTGACCGCCATGGGGCTGGCCGCGGCCGGCACGGTGCTGACCGCCGTGCTGGTCGCGCTGACCCTGCTGCCCGCCGTGCTCGGCTTCGCCGGCACCAGGGTGCTCGCCGTCGCGGACCGTCGCCGGGCATCGCACGCCAGGGCCACCGTGGGCTTCGGCTTCCGGTGGGCACACGCGGTCGTTCGGTTCCGCGTACCCCTGCTGATCGCCGGGGTTCTGGCCCTGGGGGTGCTGACCGTTCCGGCCTTCGCCATGCGGCTGGCGCTGCCCGACAACGGGACCGCGCCGGAGGGCTCGCATCAGCGCACTGCATACGACCTGACCAGCGACGCGTTCGGCGAGGGCGCGAACGGTCCGCTGCTGGTGGTGGTGCAGGGTACGCGCGGTGACGTCGTCTCCGGCCTGACCGCGCGCATCGTCGCCGCCGTCAAGAAGCTCGGCGACGTGGCCATGGTGTCGCCCGGCGGCGCGAACAAGACCGGCACCACCGCCGTGCTGGTGGTGACCCCGAAGAGCGGGCCGACCACCGAGGAGACCAAGGACCTGGTCCGCACCATGCGCGACGCCCTGCCCCTGCTCGCCGTCGGCGGCAGCACGGTACGCGTCACCGGCGCCACCGCGGTCGGCATCGACGTCTCGGCGAAGCTGACCGCCGCCATGCCCGTCTACCTCGGGGTGGTGATCGGACTGTCCTTCCTGCTGCTCCTGCTGGCCTTCCGATCACTGCTGGTGCCGCTCAAGGCGACCATCGGCTTCCTGCTCACGATCGGCGCCACGTTCGGGATCATCGTGGCGGTGTTCCAGTGGGGATGGGGCTCAAGCCTGTTCGGCGTGGATCGCCCCGGGCCGCTGGTCTGCTTCCTGCCGATCATCATGATGGGCGTGCTCTTCGGCCTGGCCATGGACTACGAGGTGTTCATCGTGTCGCGGGTGCGGGAGGAGTTCGTACACGGGCTCGGACCGACGGCGGCGACCGTCGAAGGCGTCGGGCACGGCGCCCGGGTGGTGACCGCGGCGGCCCTGATCATGTCGGCGGTGTTCGGCGGCTTCATCCTGGTCGAGGACCCGATCATCAAGACGATCGGCTTCGGGCTCGCGATCGGCGTGCTGATCGACGCGTTCGTCGTACGGATGACGTTGGTGCCGGCCGTGCTCACGCTGATGGGCCGCATCGCGTGGGCCTTCCCGAGCTGGCTCGACCGGGCCACTCCGCGGGTCGACATCGAGGGTGCCGAGCTGCGGGCGCCCGCCGAGGCCGAGGAGAAGGAGCTCGTGGAGGTCAGGTGACCGGGACGAAGCAGCTGCCCGCCTCGATCCGCTCCTGGTGGGCCGCGTGCGCCCGGCGCAGCAGGTCCATCAGCTCGTCCTCCTGGCGGATCCACTTGCGCTGCTTCTCCGGCAGCGCCTTGATCTTCGCCTCCTCGTCCAGCAACCGGTGGAAGACCTCGTCGCAGTAGGCCGGGTCCTGGTCGATGTTGAGGAACTCGTGGGCGTGGCGGCGGGCCGCGTTCACGTACGTCTGGGCGCGGCCGCGCGGGCTGAGCAGTGACGCGGACACGGTGACCAGCAGGACCACGACGATGACCCCGAGCGACAGGCCGGTGCCGATCTCCACCACGTCGACGTGCTCGCCGCCGTTGATGAACGGCACGTTGTTCTCGTGCAGGGCGTGCAGGATCAGCTTCACGCCGATGAAGGCCAGGATCGCCGCCAGGCCGTAGGACAGGTAGATCAGCCGATCCAGCAGGCCCTCCAGCAGGAAGTAGAGCTGGCGCAGGCCGAGCAGGGAGAACGCGGTCGCGGTGAAGACCAGGTAGACGTTCTGGGTGAGGCCGAAGATGGCCGGGATCGAGTCGAGCGCGAACAGCAGATCGGTGCCGCCGATGGCCACCATGACCAGCAGCATCGGGGTCATCACCCGCTTGCCGTCGTGCACGGTGAAGAGTTTGTCGCCGTCGTACTCGTCCGAGGTCCGCAGGAACCGCCGCGCGATCCGGATGATCAAGTTGTCGGCCGAGGTCTCCTCGCCGCCCTTGTCCTTGATCAGGTTGCCCGCGGTGATCAGCAGGATCAGCCCGAAGGCGTAGAACACCCAGGCGAACGAGTTGATCAGCGCGGCGCCCAGGAAGATGAAGCCGGTGCGGGCGATCAGCGAGAACACGATGCCGAAGACCAGCACCTTCTGCTGGTCGGCGCGCGGCACCTTGAAGCTGCCGAGCAGCACCAGGAACACGAAGAGGTTGTCGACGGACAGGGTCAGCTCGGTCACCCAGCCGGCGAAATACTCCGCGCCCGGCCCGGTCCCGCCGAAGATCAGCACCCCCAGCCCGAAGAGGATGGCGATGCCGACGTAGATCGACGACCAGACGGCCGCTTCCCTGATCGACGGAATGTGTGCGCGCCGGACGTGGAAGAGGAAATCGAAGAGCACGAGCCCGGCGATCGCGACCAACGTCAGCGCCCAGACCAGCCCGGACACATGCATGGGCTCATGCTATTGGGAATCGTCGCTGTACGCCGAACGCAACTGTGAAGCAGTGAGGAACAACGCGCCCCGCAGGTCGGCCGCGCGCAGGTCCGCCCCGCGGAGATCGGCGCCGGTGAAATCGGCCCGCCGCAGATCCGCCTCCCGCAGATCGGCGCCGATCAGCAGGGCGCCGCGCAGATTGGCCCCGCGCAGGTCGCGTCCGCGCAGCCGCCGCCCGATCAGGTCGGCGCCGCGGTGGTCCGCCTTCGCGGTGCCGGCGCGGGCCAGCTCACTGGCTCGCGACAGCGTCCGGTTCACCTTCTCCCGGTGCGTCACCACGTCGACCGACATGAGGTCGCCCTCGGTCATGCGTTCGGTCCGGTCCCTGAGGCGTCGCAACTTCTCGTGTACGCGCTCGGCCTCGCCCAGCTTCAGCGCCTCCTCGATGAGCCACAACAGCTCGTGCAGGGCCCGCATCACGGGCAGGGCGGCGAACATCGGCCCGGCGATCTCCGGATTCGACCGCCAGTCGCGTCCGCCGAAGGTTCCCTGAGTGACGTGCTGGCCGGCGCCGAAGCAGTCGAACACCACACAGCCGTGGAAGCCGCTGCGGTCGAGGTGCTCGTGGATGCCGCAGCGGAAGTCCGCCCGGAGGTTGGGGCAGGGCCGTCCGGCCGGCTTGTCGATCGCGAAGTCCGACGACTTGGCGAAGGCCGGCGCCACGCAGCAGAGCGCCGCGCACTTCCCGCAGTCCGCTTCAAGCTTCATCGTCGCCTTGCCATGTAACACTCCGTATTTTCACTTTAGTAACTTTCAGTAGGCCGATCAGCCAGAAAACGCTGGTCGGCCCGACTGATAACTACATTGAGTAATAACTCCTAGGCTTCGGACATCCCCCGAGCTACGGAGATTACTCATGCTTGCACGCTTCAGATGGGCCGCCGCCGTGGTGGCCGCCCTGGCAGTGGTGGGCGCCAGCCCGGCGATGGCCGTCGCCGCACCCACGTTGACCGGACCCCCCAGTGTGACCGGCTGGACGTGGGGCACGCTGACCGGCACCGCCCGCGCGGGCGCGACCGTCACGTTGTGGGAGGCCGCCTACGTCTTCCGGGACGACATGAAGGTGGCCGAGCCGTACTTCCCCGAGGACATCGTCGAGACCACCGCGGACTCGACCGGCCACTTCACCCTGCGCCGCCGGCTGGACTCCGGTTTCGCCTTCAAGGTGCGGTCCGACGACCTGTTCTCCAACACGATCTACGTCGGCATCGTTCCGATCCCCTACGTCGAGATCAGCACGTCGGGCACCAGCGTGACCTTCGCCGTGCTCTCCGAGCCGGGCCAGGGCGGGCTGCCGGTCGCGATCCAGCGGCGCAACGGCACCACCTGGACCACCGTCGCCTCGGGTCACACCCTGGAGGGCGGCTCGTTCTCCGGCGAGGTGACCGGGCAGAGCGGTTCGCAGAGCTACCGGGTCGAGGTCGGGCCGGACGACGCCAACCGGGTGCTGATCGGCTACTCGAGCACCTACACCCTGACCGTCGGCGGCTCCGGCACGCCGGTGGTGACGGACCCGGACCCGACGACGCCCACCACGCCGACGACCCCGACCACCCCCACCACACCGACGACCCCCACGACCCCGACCACTCCGACCACGCCCACCACGCCCACCACGCCGGCCGGGCCGAAGGCCGGTGACGTGCGCTTCTCGCTGGCCCAGTACAACCCGCCGGGCGTGGACACCGCGAGCAAGCTCAACCAGGAGTACGTGCGGATCACCAACTTCACGACCAAGACGGTCAACCTGAAGGGGTGGACCGTGCGGGACCGGCAGGGCTACACGTACCGCTTCACGGCCAACTACCTGGTCGGCGCGAAGCGGAGCGTGTACCTGGCGACCGGGCGCGGCGTCATCAACAACCCGTCCGCGTGGATCTACTGGAACCGGACCGGCTGGGTCTGGAACAACGGCGGCGACACGGCCTACCTGCGCGCCGCCGACAACAACCTCATCGACTCCTGCTCCTGGGGCAACGGCAGCGGCAAGACCTTCTGCTGACCCGACCCCCGCAGTTCGACCGGCCTCTCGGGTTCCCCCACACCGAGAGGCCGGTTCTTCACTCAACCGGCCCGCGCCCCTGCCGATCGGGAGTGCGTGACAAACGTGCACGACATCGTCGACCGGCGTGCGGTGGTCTCGGTGTTTCAGCCCCTGGTGGAGATCGGCACCGGGCGGGTGCTGGGCTACGAGGCCCTGAGCCGGGGACCGGCCGGCACCCGATGGGAGTCGCCGGCCACACTGTTCGCCGAGGCACGGGCCGCCGGGCGGGACGCGGAGCTCGACTGGGTGTGCCGCGCCTCGGCCTACCGGGCTGCGCTGGACGCCGGCCTCGACGCCGGCGTGGCGCTCTTCGTCAACATGGAGCCGGAGGCTTGGCGTACGCCGTGCCCGCCGGACCTGCGGGCGGTGGTCGAGCGGGCGCACGAGCGGCTGCATGTGATCACCGAGATGACGGAGCGGGCGATCGCCGAGGATCCCGCCGCCCTGCTGTCCGCCACGGCACACTGCCGCGCGGTGGGCTGGGGTGTGGCCCTCGACGACGTCGGCGCCAACCCGGCCTCGCTGGCCCTCATGCCCTTCGTCCGGCCGGACGTGGTGAAGCTGGACATGCAGCTGCTGCACGCCCCGGACGACCCGCACACGGCCAGGGTCGTCGCCGCGGTGGCGGCATACGCCGAGAGCACCGGCGCGGTGGTCCTGGCCGAGGGCATCGAGACGCAGCGGCACCTGGCCACCGCCCGGGTCATGGGCGCGACCGTCGGGCAGGGCTGGCGGTTCGGGCGTCCGGGTCCGCTGCCGCCGGCCGCGCCGTCGGGCGTCGGCTCTCCGTTCGTGACCCAGGTGGCCGGCCCGCAGGACGACCGCACGCCGTTCGCCGTGGTGAGCTCGAAGCGCCCGGTGCGGCGTACCACGAAGGCAGATCTCATGCCGCTGAGCCGGCACCTGGAAGCCCTGGCCCTGGAAGGCCCCGAGCCGCCGGTCCTGCTGGCCTGCTTCCAGCACAGCCGCCACTTCTCGGCGGCGACGGCCCGGCGCTTCACCCGCATCGCCGCCCACAGCCCGCTGGTGGCGGCGCTGGGCGAGGGCCTGACGCCGATCCCGGCCAGGGGCGTGCGCGGGGCCGACCTGGCCTTCGGCGACCTGCTGCGCGGCGAGTGGAACGTGATCGTGGTCGGTCCGCACCGGGCAGCGGCTCTGGTCGCGCACGACCTGGGCGACGTCGGCACGGACGGCGACCGCCGATTCGACTTCGCGCTGACCCACGACCGCCCGCTGGTGATCGAGGCAGCCCGGTCCCTGCTGCGCAACCTGGCCCCGGCCCACACCCCCGTCCTGACGGGCTGAGTCATGCCGGCGTCGGGCGCTCCTCCACGATCTTGAGGAAGGCGTCGCGGGCCGGGTCGTCCCGGTCCTTCAGCCATGCCAGCGCGCAGGCCGAGGGCGGCAGGTCCCGCACTCCGACGGTGACCACATCGGGGTGCTGGAAGTGCCGGGCGAACGGCGCCACGGTCGGGTGGACCAACCGGCCGCGGGCCAGGAGCAGCAGGAGCTCGGCGACGTCGCCGACCGGCGCGTCGATGAACCGGATCCGCCGACCCGACGGCGTCCTGCTCGGGCAGGTCGCCTCGGCCACTTCCGCGGGCACCCCGTAGGGCCGCCGGACGTCATGGTCCGCGAGGTCCTCCACGGACAGGTCGGCGCGGCCGGCCAGCGGGTGGGACCGGCCGACCATCACGACCCGCCGGTCCGCGTCGCTCAGCACCGGACCGACGACGACGTCCGGCTGGTCGAGAGGCAGCCGCGTCACGACGAGGTCGACCTCGCGACGACGCAGCGGCCCGAGGCGGTCGGCGAAGGGCGTGGTGCTCAGCTGCACGGCGGCGCCGGGGTACGCCGCCTCGAACCGCTCGATCGCCCGGGTCAGGGCGTCGACGCCGGAGGCGGCGTTGAGCAGGCCCACCCGCACCACACCCGGGCCGACGGCGCGGAACCGCGCCCTGCGCACGACCCGGTCGAGGCCGGCCACCGCCGGGACGAGCTCGTCGCGCAGCGTGCGTCCGGCCTCCGTGAGACCGACGACCCGGCTGGTACGGCTGAACAGGCGCTCGTTGCCCAGCTTCCGCTCGAGGGCGCCCAGTGTCTGGCTGACGCGCGAGGTCGTCAGTCCGAGCCGGTCGGCGGCCCGTCCGAAATGCAACTCCTCGGCGAGCACCAGAAAAAGGCGGAGCTCGCGCAACTCCACGTCGGCCATCGTTGAGCGACGCTACACGCTGCCTCCAGTGACCGGCCGTTGATGCCGCCGGTCCGTGCTGCGAGTGTCGAGGGCATGGACGACGTGATCACCGTGGGGGTGCTGACACCCCACGCCACAGCCGGCGCGGACGCCGAGTTCGCGCTCATGGCGCCGGGGCGGGTCCGCACCGAGCTGTCGAGGATCCGGACCTCCGCCGAGATGGAGCCGCCGACCTCTCCGGACGGCTTGCGGGCGCTGGCCATGCCGAGGGTGATCGACGAGGCGGCGTCGACGCTGCCCGGCTCCGTCGATGTGTTCGCCCTGGCGTCGACGAGCACGGGTTACGCGATCGGCCACGACGCCGAGTCCGCTCTCGTGCGGCGACTCGGGGAACGGTGGAACGTGCCGGTCCGCGCCACATCGCTGTCCGCGGTGTCGGCGCTGCGGTCGCACCGGATCGAGCGCATCAGCCTCGTTCACCCGCCGTGGTTCGGGCCCTCGCTCAACCGGCTCGGCGCCGAATACTTCCGAGGCCAGGGGTTCGACGTCGTCGACGCACAGCTGGCGGACGTTCCCGACGACCCGGACCGGATCGAGCCGGCCATGGTCGTCGAGTGGGTCGCGCAGCACCTGAGCCATCGCGCTGAAGCCGTCGTCATCGGCGGGAACGGCTTCCGGGCGAGTCGCGCCGTCCAGGAGCTGGAGGACCGGACCGGACGACTCGTCCTCGAGGCGAACCAGGTCCTGCTGTGGTCCATCCTCGACGGCACACGGCCGATCGATGTCCACGGATTCGGCCGGCTGTTCGGCAGCCGGATCAAACCGCATGTGAGGAGTACGAGATGACCGCGACCTACACCTTCGACGTCTTCGCCAGCCTGGACGGCTACGGCGCCGCGGGCGGCGACTGGACCGGCTACTGGGGCAAGCAGGGCCCCGAGCTGCTGCAACACCGCCTGTCCCTGTACGAGGCGGAGCAGCGGATGGTCTTCGGCGCCACCACCTACCGGATGTTCGCATCCATGCTGGCCTCGAGCACCGAGGGGGCGGAGGTGCGGGACCCGTGGGTCACGCGGATGTGGAGCACCCCGGCCACGGTGGTGTCCACGACGGTGCGGGAGCCGCTGGACCGGCCGGACGCGACGGTGGCCGGCGGGGACGCGGTCGAGGTCGTGGCCCGGCTCAAGCAGGAGTCGGAGGTGCCGTTGCGTTCGCACGGCAGCCTGTCGATGAACCGGGCGCTGATGGCCGCCGGTCTGGTCGACCGGCTGCAGGTGACCGTGTTCCCGGTGATCACCGGCGAGAACGGCAAGGACCCGGTCTTCGCCGGCGCACCCGACTTCGACCTGGAGCTGCTCGAACACCGGACCCTCGACGGCCACATCCAGGAGCTGATCTACCGGCCCACCCTGCACTGACCGCGGCCCACAATCCGGTTGCCGAGCACCCGACGCCCTGGTGGGGTGAGGTGTGACTTCTTACATCTCTCATACGACCGTGGACTGCACCGACGCCTACACCTTGTCGAAATGGTGGGAGAAGGTGCTGGACTACCGCGAGAACCCCGAGGACCCGAACCTGCCCGGCCACGAGGAGTGCCCGATCTTCTCGAAGAACGGCGGGCACACGGTGCTCTTCATCGAGGTGCCGGAAAAGAAGCAGGTCAAGAACCGCATCCACTTCGACCTGCGCCCAACAGAGGGCACCAGAGACGAGGAGCTGGCCCGCCTGCTGTCACTGGGCGCAACCGAGGTCCAGGACTTGAGAAACCCGGACGGCACCGGCTGGGTAACTCTCGCCGACCCAGAGGGAAACGAGTTCTGCATCCTAAGAAAAGACTGACCACAACCACAGCGAGAGCAAACACTGCAACAAACCAGGCGGTGTAAGCGCAACCAACACAGGCGGTGTAAGCGCAACCAACCAAAGTCAGCGCAACCATCGCAACGTGGGGTCTCCGGGGGCTCGGCCCCCGGAGCAGGAATGCGAAGAGGGCCAGGTTCTGCGGTGTTTGCAGAACATGGCCCTCTACCCTCGTAGCGGGGACAGGATTTGAACCTGCGACCTCTGGGTTATGAGCCCAGCGAGCTACCGAGCTGCTCC